>CAZPAK010000051.1:0-5376 GCA_964584605.1 uncultured Gammaproteobacteria bacterium | reverse complement strand
ACGAATTCGAACGGGGCGACGATTCCGGTCGCCGGGTCGGCGACGGCCGGCTCGACAGTGAGATAACAATGGCCGTATTGACCGCGTCCGCCCGACTGCTTGATGTATTTACCTTCGGCATCGGCGACTTTCTTGATGGTCTCACGATAGGAGACCTGCGGCTTGCCGACATTGGCCTCGACGCCGAACTCGCGTTTCATGCGGTCGACGATGATGTCCAAATGCAACTCTCCCATGCCGGAAATGAGGGTCTGACCGGTCTCCTCGTCGGATTCGACGCGGAAGGTCGGGTCCTCTTCGGCCAGTTTCTGCAAAGCCACGCCCATCTTCTCTTGGTCGGCCTTAGTCTTGGGTTCGACGGCGATCTGGATGACCGGCTCAGGGAAATCAATTGATTCGAGCAGCACCGCGCGTCTCTCGTCGCATAAGGTGTTGCCGGTGGTGGTATCCTTCAAGCCGACGACAGCGACGATGTCACCAGCATAGACCTCAGTGACCTCTTCGCGGCGATTGGCATGCATTCTGACCAAACGGCCGATGCGCTCTTTGGAACCACTGGAAGAGTTCATAACATAAGAACCGGCCTTCAATTTTCCGGAATAGACGCGGACGAAGCATAATTTTCCGATGAACGGATCGGTGGCGATTTTGAAGGCCAAACCGGCGAACGGCTCATCGTCGGACGGATAGACCTCGATCTTCTTCTCCTTATCATCGACATCATGGCCGTTGATGTGACCGACATCCAAAGGAGACGGCAGATAGCTGACGACATTGTCCAAAGCCAACTGGACGCCGGTGTTCTGCAAAGCGCTGCCGCACATGACCGGATAGATGGTATTGCTGACGACGCCCTTGCGCATGGCGGACTTCAGCTCCTCGACGGAGATCTCTTCGCCGCCAAGGTATTTCTCCATAGTGGCCTCATCGCACTCGACGACCTTCTCGATCATCTCGGCGCGGTATTTGGCGACCTTGTCGACCATGTCGGCCGGCATCGGGATCTCGACGATCTTCTCGCCATTGGCGCCTTCGAAGCGGAAAGCCTTCTGCTCGAGCAGATCGATCAATCCGGCGAAAGTGCTGTCAGCGCCGATCGGCAGCTGAATGGCGAAGGCCTTGGGGCTCAAGCGCTTGACGATGGAGTCCAAGCTCATATAGAAATCGGCTCCCAATTTGTCCATCTTGTTGACGAAGCAAAGGCGCGGGACATAATATTTGTCGGCCTGGCGCCACACTGTCTCGGACTGGGGCTCGACGCCCTGGGAACCGTCGAAGACGGCGATGGCGCCATCGAGGACGCGCATGGAGCGTTCCACCTCGACGGTGAAGTCCACATGCCCGGGGGTGTCGATCAGGTTGATCTTGTGATTCTTCCAAAAACAAGTGGTGGCGGCGGAAGTGATGGTGATGCCTCTTTCCTTCTCCTGCTCCATCCAATCCATTTCAGCGGCGCCCTCGTGCACTTCGCCGATCTTGTGCTTCTTTCCGGTGTAGAACAAAACGCGCTCCGAAAAGGTCGTCTTGCCGGCATCGATGTGAGCGCAAATGCCGATGTTTCTGATTTTATCCAAGGAATAATCTCGAGGCATACTATTTTAATGATAAATTATGAATGATAAATGATGAATTACTTATCAATGGCTTCCTTAGATTTTATATTTTTAAAATTTTCTTTCACTTCTTTCGCGGCATTGATGGTCCTCATGACCGAAGAGACGATGTATGCTATGACCGTGATCGAAATAATGGCCGAAACGGCTGGCATGGCAACTTCCTTAGAAATGAATCCAATAGAGGATAATATAATCAAAGAAGCGACCAGAAAGAAACACAGTGCCACTATTCCTAAAAATTTTAAAGTTTTCATAAAATTACCAAGAAAACAAAACACCCCTTAAAAGAAGGTGTTCTGAAATTATCTGGCGAAATGCGCGAAAGCCTTGTTGGCCTCGGCCATGCGATGGACATCTTCGCGCTTGCGGACAGCGGCGCCCTCGCCCTTGGCGGCGTCAAGAATCTCCAAAGCCAATCTCTTGGCCATCGGCATTCCCTTGCGAGCCTTGGCGGCGGTCAGCATCCAGCGGCAGCCCAAAATAAAACGACGGTTGCCGCGCACCTGGCACGGAACCTGGAAGTTGGCGCCTCCGACCCTCTTGCTTCTGACCTCGATCAGCGGAGCGACCTTCTTCATGGCCTTGTTGAAGACATGGCGAGGATCCTGCTTGGTGTCCTGCTTGACCAATTCAAAGGAATCGTAGACGATCTTTTCGGCCACGCCCTTCTTGCCATCTTTCATGATATAGCTGATAAATTTGGCGATGCTTTGATCGTTGTAACGGAGATCGCCTTCTTTTCTTCTCTTTGGAGCTTGTTTACCTCTCATATTTTATTCGTATGAATTATTTTTTAGGCTTCTTGGCGCCATAGCGGCTGCGAGACTGCTTCCTGCCATCAACGCCCTGAGCGTCGAAGACGCCGCGGATTATTTTATAGCGCAGACCGGGAAGATCCTTGGTTCTGCCGCCTTTGACCAAGACGATGGAGTGCTCTTGGAGATTGTGTCCGATTCCCGGGATGTAGGCGGTGACTTCCATTCCATTGGAAAGTCTGACGCGAGCAATCTTGCGGATGGCGGAGTTCGGCTTCTTCGGGGTCATAGTGGTGACCTTGACGCAAACGCCTTGCTTGAAAGGGGCGCCGACCTCCCTGACTTTCTTTTTGCGATGCAAAGAGTCGTTGGACAAATGCAGGGCCATAGATTTCATCTTGTTCTTTTTATTGACCCTTCCTTTGCGCACCAATTGATTCATTGTTGGCATATATTCTTGTGATTTTATCTTTTAGTGAAAATTATTTTTTCGGAGTATTAAAACAATCCCGAAATTTCGGGATGATTATTCAAATTCAATTTAGCAAAGACTTGCGAATCAGTCAAGCGTTTTGCCGTCAATAAAAAACGGCCCTCATCATCGATGGGGGCCGTGGATTTCCAACGCTTAGCGGCCGTTTTTTCACGCTTGAGCCTGACTTGTCTGGCCGGCTGGCTTTGGTTCGCCAACATTAGCAAAAAAATCTTTAACGCTGGCTAACAATTCCCTGCCGAAATAAACCCATATCCCCGACAATCTCTCCTTCGCGCCGGCCGGTTTGGGATTTGGCGGAAACACGGCATCGGCCCTCATTTCCAGTCTGACTTTCGCAGGCAGATCGCTCGATTCCAAGACTTTGGTGCCATCATCCTTCTCTATCGGCTGCAAAGTCCCGGCCTCGAAGTCCAAGTACATCTTGATGTTCTCGGCCTTGTCGGCAATGGCGCTCCTAAGCTCATGAGGGAACTCCTCCGCTCTGGCCAAAAGGTTCACAAACCAGCGCGGCGTCTCTTTGGGAAGGTGGCTGGGAATGGCCGATATGTCTTCTATCATGGCCAAAATCAAAGGCATTTCCAAGTCTGGATATCGACCGGACAATTGCCACATCTTGAACATTTCGCCGAATCTCGGCCTGGTCCTCTCGTTTCCGATCAATTCCGCCAAATACTTCCTCACCGGGAACGAGTAGTCGTCTTCGATGTCGGCAGGATAGCTTATAAGCCAGCCGAACAGGGCGAAAGCCCTGCTTTTACGGCTCTTTCCTCGTCTAACATCGACCAAATGCCGATCGATGGCCGAATTCCTTGCCCGGCCTTCCGACCATTCACCGAACAATTGTCTAGCCAATTGCTCCAAAACCATGCTGGCCCGAGCATTGCTCAAGAGAATCGGCCGCAGAAGCGCCAGGTCATCCTTTGTGACGCCCTGTTTCTCAAAATAGCGCATCTTGAGCAGGCTGGTCAGCTTTTCCGCGATTATGGACTCCGGAAGCGAGCCGGGCACCGATGTCCGCAAGGCGGAGATCAATGTCTGCAGATCGGCCTCGCTGGCCCGATACCGAATGGCTTCTTCGATGAGCTTCTTGGCCAAACTGGCATAGACTAGCCGCCAACGAGCCAGAAGCTCGAAGATGTCGCCGTCCCCGGGACGAAAGTCATTGCTGTCCGTATCCGTGGTTATGACGCAGTGCCTTTCCACGAATTGTTCGATCTTTCCAGAAAGTTTGGACTTGCTCACAAGACCCTCCTTTGCTAAAATTATCGTTTTTTTGAAAGAACCCTTCATTTAACAACACAAAAACAAAAAAATCAAGGCAATTCCCTGACTTCTTCGTCTTATCGCTATCTTTTTTATTTTAAAACCCGACTATCAATCGAAACAGCCAATTCACTGCCAAGGCCAAATACGGGAATAACAGCATTATCACCAGAAAGACCAAAAGTATGGATTGCGACTCGAGCCTTAGGTAAAGCTGCTGCCAGGACAAAGGCAAAAAAGGCATCAGCACTTTGGAGCCGTCCAATCCTGGCAAGGGAATCAGGTTCAAAACCGCCAGGATCAAATTGACTTGAACTATAACCGCAAAAGCGCCGATCAAAACTTCGTTGGCTATCGGAGCGAATCTTAAAATCATTCCGAAAGCCAAGGCCATGGCGAAATTGGAGAGCGGACCGGCAACGGCCACCTTGGCCGAGCCATACTTTCTGTCGCGCAAAGCGAAGGGATTGTAGGGAACCGGCTTGGCGTAGCCGAAGATGAATTGTCCGCTGGTGCCCAAATAGAGCAACGCCGGCATCAAAAATGACCCCCAAACATCCAAATGGGCCAAAGGGTTCAAAGTCAGCCGACCCAGCATCTTGGCCGTCGGATCGCCCTGTTCATTGGCAGCCCAGCCGTGCATATACTCATGAATGACGGCGGAGAAGACAAAAACGATTATTGTGAACAGACCCAAAGACATCTAGTTATTTCTTGGCAGCGGTCTTTTTGGCGGCAGACTTCTTTTTGGTCTTCAAGCAATTGACGCAGACTTTGACGGTCTGGCCATCCATCTTCCTGTTTTGGAGATTGATATTCTGCCTTTTGAGAGTCTTGCGATTGGAATGGGAGCGCATGGTGCCGGAAGTGGAACCGCGTCCGCAAACTGAGCATCTTTTAGCCATATGATTTTACTTTGATTTATTATTATTTGTCGTAGACAGCGCGCTTCTTGTGACCCTTGTAGCCGGTGCCGGCCGGTATCAAACAGCCGATGATGACATTCTCTTTGAGTCCTTCCAAATAATCGACCTTGCCGGACAAAGCGGCTTCGATGAGCACGCGGGCGGTCTCCTGGAACGAAGCCGAGGACAGGAAGGATTCGGTGGTCAAAGAGGCCTTGGTGATTCCGGAGAGCAACCTTTCGGCCTTGATGGTCGACTTTATCTCTTCCGGCAATCTGGAGATGACGCTCTCCTCCACGACCTCGCCCGGCAAAAGCTCGGACTTGCCGGAATCGGTAATC
>CAZPAK010000050.1:0-5422 GCA_964584605.1 uncultured Gammaproteobacteria bacterium | reverse complement strand
AAGTAAGTTTGGGGGAGGAAATTAATCATTTTTTATGAAAAAGAGATTTTTTTCTTTGTTCTTGCTTCTTTTCACGATCCTTTCGTTTCAAGCTCCTTCGGTCTCGGCCGCGTCTTTGGCCGATAGCCTGTCCGGTCGAATCCTTTTGGATGTCGAGGGCAAGGGCGAGGCTTGGTATGTGGACCCTGTCGGCAAGGAGCGTTTTTTCCTCGGCCGCCCGGCGGACGCCTTCAATGTTATGCGCACTTTGGCTTTGGGCGTGTCGGAGAAGGATTTTCAGAAGATCGCCCAAGAGGCCACTTCCGCCACCGGCAATCGCACCTTTGCCAAGAAACTGTCCGGCCGCATACTTTTGCGAGTGGAGAGGAGCGGCGAATCTTGGTATGTGAATCCGGTCGATTTGAAGAAGTACTATCTGGGCCGACCCTCCGACGCCTTTTCGGTCATGCGCCGTTTGGGGCTGGGCATCACCAAAGCCAATCTGGCCACCATCCCCAGGTCTCAGAAGGATGATGCCGCCAACACCTTCAGCAATTATAAATATCGTCGGACCATCAAGACCGATAGAGGGGATTTCTATGTCGACATCGTCGAAATCGCTCTGAGCAAATTAAGGCTGAAGGTGGTCACCGACACGGCCGGCGTCGAAGCTTGCTCGAAGAATTGTCCGACCAAGCCTCTCTATGATTATGTCGCCAATCACAAGGCTTTCGCCGCCGTCAATGGCAGCTACTTCGATACCGCCTCTCGGCCGGGCTATTATTTCGCCCCCGTTTACAATACCTTGGGCAAGAGGATGATGAACGAGGATCAGACCAAATATCCGACCACCGGCCCGCTCGTGGCCTTCGACGAGGACAATAAGTTCTATTATTTTTCAGCCGCCAGCGATTTCAAGAGTGCGGCCAACTTTGAGTCTATGACCGGCAAGAAGCTGTCCGCGGCCATCAGCAACAAGCCGAGTTTGGTCGAGAACGGCCAGATAGTCCTCAAGAGCTCGGATATGGACAGCTATCAGAGCGGATCAAAGACTTGGCGTAGCGCCATCGGCTATACCAAGGCCGGCGTCAATCCCGACGGAACGGTCTATTTGGTCTTTGTCCGCGACGCCACCGTCACCGATTTGGCCGCGGTCATGAAATCTTTGAAGATGGATTACGCCATGAATTTGGATGGTGGTTACTCGACAGCCCTTCATTATAATAATGAGTATAAGCTCGGTCCGGGGCGTAACATCCCCAATGCCCTGCTGTTCGTGGAA
The DNA here is from genome assembly GCA_964584605.1 of uncultured Gammaproteobacteria bacterium. Taxonomy (GTDB): domain Bacteria; phylum Patescibacteriota; class Patescibacteriia; order Patescibacteriales; family WJLG01; genus JBAZHE01. The sequence continues at coordinate 4,161 of CAZPAK010000050.1, read as the reverse complement.
AGATGAGTTTTTTATTCGAAGCCAAGAGGAGGTTGCAGGAAGAGGGTTGCGCCTATTTGCGAGTGAAGGCGATCCCCGGTTCTTCTAAGACCGAGGTCAGGGATCTTATGGCCGACGGCACGATCAAGATAGCCGTAGCCGCTCCGGCCGAAAGAGGCAAAGCCAACATCGAGCTGCTGCGCTTCCTGTCTGAGGAGTTGGGCGTACCCAGAGGCTCTTTGGTTTTGGTGGCCGGCGCCGGAGACCGTTTGAAATTAATAAAGATAAAGAAATAGGCAATGGCCAAAAATCAAATCAAGACCGTCAAAGAGGCGGAACTGTTCAAAAAAATGAATCCGGTGGTCAGATTTCTGACGATTTCGGACATTTTGATCATGGGAGGCTTCGCCCTGATCGGTCCGATCTTCGCCGTTTTCATAACCGATCAGATCGCCGGCGCTTCGATCGAGGTGGTCGGAATCGCCGAAGGCATCTTTTTGACGGTCAGAAGCTTGATGCAGATACCTTTCGGGCGCCTGATAGATAAGATCAAGGGGGAGAAGGATGACTTTTGGTTCATGGTCGTCGGGTCGCTCCTTTTGGCCTTGATACCGATTTTTTATATATTCTGCGACACTCCGGCCAAACTCTATGCCGTTCAATTCCTCTACGGTTTCGTTTCGGCGGCCACTTTGCCGACCTGGCTGGCCATTTTCACTCGCCATATCGATAAGGATCGAGAAGGCTATGAATGGGGCATCTATCAGACTGCGGCCGGCCTTTCTGCGGCCGCTTGCGCTTCTTTGGGCGGATTTTTGGCCCAAGAATACGGTTTTAGATCGTTGTTCGTGCTGGTCAGCGTCCTTAATTTTGCCGGAGCGATCTTCCTTTTGGGCATATATAGGCACATGAAGAAAGGATATGTTTTGAATAAAAAAAGAAATTAGCATTGAAACTTTATGGATCTGTCGATCGTGATCGTTTCCTGGAAGGTCAGGGACAAGCTGAGGGACAACCTGTCGCGCCTGTTTTTGAGCGAGACAGCTTTCAAATACGAGGTCTTTGTGGTGGACAACGCGTCCTATGACGGCACGGCCGAAATGGTGAAGGCTGATTTTCCGCAGGTCAAACTGATAGCCAACCCCAGCAATGTCGGGTTCGCCGCCGCCAACAATCAAGCCTTGCGTTTGGCCCAAGGGGAATATGTGCTTTTGTTGAATCCGGACATGAAGCCTTTGAAATCCACCATAGACAATATGGTGCATTGGATGAGGCTCAATCGCCAAGCTTCCGCCGCCGGCTGCCGCTTGTTGGATGAGAAAGGCTGGGTGGTCAGGCATGTCAGGCGCTTTCCGACCGCTTGGGATCAATTGGCCATCGTCCTGAAACTGCCTTATTTCTTCCCGGGCATCATCAATCGTTATCTTGGGAAGGATTTCGACTATGACTATCCGGCTCCGGTCGAAACCGTCCGCGGCGGTTTTTTGATGATCAAGAAAGATGTCTTCAAGGCCGTTTTGAGCGATGAGCGCTATGACCGTGGCGAATTTTTGGACGAGCGTTTCTTCGTCTGGTTCGAAGATGTCGATTTTTGCCGTTCTTTGAAGGAATACGGAAAGGAATTGTGGTACACTCCGGCAGCGTCTTGCGTCGATTTGGTCGGCCAGAGCTTCAAGCAGCTGCCGAGGATCAAAGCGCAAAAGCTGTTCAAGCAATCGATGTTGAAATATTTCGACAAGTGGCACCACAACAGTCCGGGGGCTTGCCTGCTGAGGCTGGCTTGGCCCTGGGGGATGTTCCTGACTTGGTTCTTCGCGACCGTCGGGTTCGAGAGCAAGGACAACACCTAAAGGCAATTGGCAATTAGAAATTGGCAATTGGTAAAAAATAAATGAAGAAGGTTGGAGTGGTTTTGGTGAATTATAGGGATTACGCCAAAAGGTTCCTGGCCGAGTGCCGGGATTCTTTGCGTTCCCAGACTTATAGGGATTTCAAAGTATATATCGTCGATAACGCTTCGAGCCAGGAGAGTTTCGACTATTTGAAAGACGCTTATCCCGAGGCCTTCGTCATAGCTCGCGGCGACGGCAATTATTCGGCGGCCAACAATGCCGGTGCCAAGGCTGCGATCGCCGACGGGGCGGAGGTTTTGGTCATCGCCAACATGGACACCGCTTTTGATGAGAGGTGGCTTTCGGAGCTGGTCGCGGCCTTAGAGAGCGGCGCGAGCATAGGTATCGCCCAGTCCAAGATATTGGTCTATCCGGAAAAAGGCCAAAAGGCCAAGATAAACAGTTTGGGCAATGAATTGAATTTTCTGGGCTTCGGCTTCACTTCCGCCTATTTGGAGGACGACCGGGCGATAGAAGGTTTGCCGGAGATAAGAGGCTATGCCAGCGGCTGCAGTCTGGCCGTCAAAAAAGAGGTCTTTGAGGCCATCGGCGGTTATAATGAGGGCTATTTCATGTATCACGACGATGTCGAAGTCGGCTGGAAGGCCAGATTGCTGGGTTTCAGGATAGTTTTGGCCCCTAAATCCGTCTGTTACCACAAGTTCGAGTTCTCTCGCAGCGTCAAGAAGATATATTATATGGAAAGGAATCGTTTTCTATTCATTCTTTCCTTCTATGAGCTGACCACTGTTTTGGCCATCATGCCGGCTCTGCTCATAATGGAGGCGGGGCAATTGGCCTTTGCCTTGCTTCGCGGCTGGCTGCCGGAGAAGCTTCGCTCCTATTTTTATTTTTTAAGGCCCTCCAGCTGGCGCGGACTTTTGGCCGAAAGGAAGAGATTGCAATCTTCCAGAAAGATCTCTGACAGGGATTTGGTCGATCGTTTGCGTGGCGGCATATATTTTCAAGAGATAGGCAACCCGATCTTGGACAAAGTCGCCAACCCGTTTTTCAGCGCCTACTGGTCATTTGCCAAAAAGCTCATAAAGGGCTAATTTGGCTCTGGAGATAGGATAAGAATTCGAAAAATTATGGACATATCGGTAATCATAGTCAATTACAAAAGCCTCAATAAGACTTTGAAATGCCTCGATTCGCTCAAGAACGCTGATTGGGGCGCTTTGTCGAAGGAGATCATCGTCGTCGACAACGCTTCCGGCAACGGCGACGCTTCGGCCATCGCGGCCGCCCATCCGGAATTGAAGCTGGTCGTCAGCGACAGGAACTTGGGTATGGGTGGAGGCAACAATCTTGGCGTCAAGGCGGCTTCCGGCCGTTATATTTTGATATTGAATCCCGACACTTTGATCAAGGGCGATGCTATAGTGAAAATGTCGGCTTATCTGGATTCTCATCCTGATGCCGGCATCGTCGGTCCGAAGCTGCTCAATAGCGACGGAACTTTGCAATATTCTTGCCTGCGCTTCCCTAAATTGCACACGCCGATATTACGCCGCACCTTCTTTGGCGGTCTGGCCGGACGGCATTTGAACGAATTCTTGATGAAGGACTACGATCACCGCGACCCCAGGGAAGTGGATTGGCTGATGGGCTCTTGCTTGATGGTCAGAAAGCTCGTTCCGGAAAAGGACGGTTTTCTCTTTGATGAGCGTTTCTTCATGTATTTCGAAGACACCGATCTTTGCCGCCGCGTCAAGAAAGAGCACGGCCTCAAAGTCGTCTATCTGCCTTCGGCCGCGGTCATCCATGATCATGCCCGCCAAAGCGCCGCCAAGGCCTGGTATATCGCGCCTTTCACTGACAACTTGACCAGAGAGCATTTGAAGTCCTGGATAAAGTATTTTTTAAAATAGACCGAAGGATTTTCGAAATTAGCAAATCATCAACAATCATATGTCCAAGATTCGCAAGGCCATCGTCGCCGTCGCCGGTTCAGGCACCCGTCTTCTGCCGGCCACCAAAGCGATGCCTAAGGAGATGTTGCCGATCATCGACAAGCCGATCATTCAACTGGTGGTCGAAGAATTGGTCGAGGCCGGCATCACTGACATCATCCTGGTCACCAAATGGGACAAAAAACCTTTGGAGGATCATTTCGATCAGAATCTGTCTTTGCTCAACGATTTGAAGAAGGCCGGCAAGGACGCCTTGTCCGAAGACATAGAGAGGATAGCCAACTTGGCCAATTTCATCTTCATCCGCCAAAAACCGCAATATGGCAACGGCGTGCCGGTGCTTTCGGCCGCCAATTTGGTCGAAAACGAGCCCT
>CAZPAK010000049.1:0-5453 GCA_964584605.1 uncultured Gammaproteobacteria bacterium | reverse complement strand
AACCGGCGACACGGCCTGCCAAGGGGAGGTGAGAGCGGAATCGGTCCTGGCGGAAGATAAAAAGAAAAAAGAAAAAAGAAAAAAGAAAAAATAAGGGAGCGACCAAGCCATTTTTTTATACCAGCCTGGTTTCGCGGCACGGGATGAATTCCGGCCGGTATCCATTCCAATCAAGCGGTAAAAAAACAATCCCCCCGTCGCCGAAAGCAGAAGCGTCAAAATCACCCCCGCCCAATTAAGGCAATAAAAACGGTAAATGACCGAACCGAAGACCGAGACCAGGGAAATGGCCACTAAGAATAGATGAAATATCTTATCTTTCTTGCTCATGAGAATATTCTAACAAAAAGGCAGGAAAAAGCGAGGGCGTGCTTTTCCTGTCTATTGCTGTCAGCCACTTTTTTATTATCATCCCCGCATGAGTGGCGATTCTGGAGCTTAAAATAGGTATATTTTTGAAAAAGACGATTTCTTGCGAAAATCGGCTTTTTTTGTTAAAGTCAAGCCAGTTATGAGATTTTGGAATTGGCTTTTGAAATATTGGCAGGAATTGACGGTGGTCTTGCTGGCGGCCGGTTTTTTCGTTGCCTGCTGCTTTTATATCAATGCCGTCCAGGAGCCGGACTTGGTTAAGTGGTCTTCGCCCGATGAGACGGCCAACTATTTTTTCGCCAAGCATTATTCCGAGACGGGAGAATTGTTCTTTTATGAGGATTTGAATGTCCAAGTCGGAGACATCGTCTATCCGCGCAGCATGCGCAGCGACGGCGGCATGGTCAAGCCGGTCTCTTTCTTGGGCCTGCCAATACTCTATGGCAACCTGGCCAGCTGGTATTCGCCGGCCATACTCCCTTACCTGACCCCTTTCTTCGCCGCGGTCGGCATCTTCTTCTATTATCTTCTGATTCGCAAGGTTTTCGGCCGCAATGCCGCCTTCCTTTCCGTCTTTCTGTTGGCCATGTTCCCGGTCTATTTCTATTATTCCGTCAGAAGTTTTTTCCACAATGTCCTGTTCATCGATTTTTTGGTCGCCGGGCTCTATTTTGCCATATTGGCCTCCGATCGCGGCCCTAGGAATCTCTTTTTGGCCTGGCGTTGGTCGGAGGTGAAGGGAATGAATTGGCGAAACTTCTTTTTTGCTTCTTTGGCCGGATTTCTGATCGGATTCTCTGTGACCATAAGGGCCTCTGAGGCTCTTTGGCTTGTTCCGGCTCTGGGCTTGATCTGGTTGCTTAACTTCAGGAAATACGGTCTGTTGAAATTGATTTTATTTCTTTCTTTCGCGGCCTCGGCTTTTTTGCCTCAAGTCTATTGGAACAAGGTCCTTTATGGTGATTTTAGGAGCGGAGGCTATACCGAGATGAATAGATCGATATCGTCCATAGCCGTCCAGGGATCGGAGGCGGCCAAGAAAGCTGCCGGCTTGGAACTTTCTTCCTTGGTTGAACCGCTCAAGAGGATCAAGGCCAGCATCTTCTATTTTGGTTTCAATCCGGATAGGGCCGGGGAGAGTTTCAATGGTTATTTCGTCAGAATGTTCTCTTGGCTTTTTTGGTCTTCCGCTTTGGGCCTGTTGCTTTTCTTGCTTAGATTGCGAAAGCACAAAAAGAGGCATTGGTGCTTTTTGTTGAGCTGGCTTCTATCCAGTTCGATCCTGGTCCTTTATTACGGATCTTGGCGCTTCAACGACAATCCCGATCCCAAGGACATCACCATCGGCAATTCCTATACCCGCTATTGGCTGCCCGTGTATATGGGGGCCATGCCCTTCGCGTCTTTTTTCCTTTTGCGCTTTTCCTGGGCGATCTTTGCCAAAGAAGATGGCGATGACAGGGATTTGAATATAGGCTGGCGGGGTTTTTGGCGCAATTTTTGGCGTTGGCGGATTCCGGGCCGAGATTTCTCGATCAACGCCTTCCGCGCCTTAGCCTTGGTCCTTCTGTCTTTTTTGTCGGCCACTTTCGTTTTTTACGGCTCAAAAGAGGGTTTGGTCTATTCTTTTCTGAACAAAGACACCTCGCTTGACGAGTATCGGCAGGTTCTAAGCCTGACCGAGAGCAATTCCGTCATAATCACCAAGTATCACGACAAGCTTTTTTTCCCGTCCCGCCGGGTTATAGTCGGCCTTTTTGACGATGACGGTTTAAATGACAGGTATCGTCTTTTGCTCGATCGCGTCCCGGTCTATTATTATAACTTCAATCTGCCTTCCAAGGATTTGGAATATTTGAATGAAAGGAAATTGAAAGAATCCGGCTTGGGCCTGTCGATGGTCAAAAGGGTGAATAACGCCTTCTCTTTGTATAGATTGGAAAAAAAATCCCCTTCTTCGGAATAAAATCCTCGAAAGGGGGTGTTTGTTTCTTTAATCGGCCAGGCTTAGGCCGATTTTTTTCAATAGTCTCAATTTCTTTCTCTCTCTCAGGTCCACCGGCCGTCGTTCATTGAGGCTGATCAGATAATAGTGGCTGTCGTGGCAGGTCAACCTCTGCCAGCGGTGCGTTCTTTCAAAGGACAGGAAGAACGATCTCATCCCCGGCCTTCGGTAGGAGACATTGATGACATCTCCCGGGGACATGACTATCAAAGAGTCTGTCCAAGCAGTCTGTCCGTCGCCGCCGCAGACTTCCGCCAAGAGCAGCGGGCTGCCCTTTGTCGTTGACCAGCTTCCGCCGAAATGTTGCGGTTTTCCGTCTTCGAAGTAAGGGTAGAAGGTGTTGATGCGAATCAGCTCTTTGCCATTCCTTTTTCGGTTGCAACCGTTGTTGATGTTGCCGGTCAGAAGGAATGTTTTTTTTCCATCCTCCTGTGTCAGCGAAAGTAAAGAGGCCGAAGAGATTCTCCTATATTTGTTCAATGGGGGGTTGTCGGGGTCGGAGAGGATGCTTTTTATGGATTTGCCGTTTTTTTCTCCAGAATAACCAAGGGTTATGGCTGGCCTGTCATTGATCCTTCTGATCGCTATCCCTTCTTTCAGGGAACCCTTTTTAAAGGTTACTGCTCTCATTGTCATTTCTCCTTTCAAAAACAGGAGGGTTGAAATGGAAATTGAAATTGAAAGAACGCGGTATTCGCAGTCAAATAGTTTAGTTTTTTTGCAGTGTTTTGTCAAGCTAGTCTTTTTTTGCTATAATTCAAACAGGTTAAAAAATAAAAACATATGTCTCAAGCCAAAAAAGACAGTTTGGAGGCCATCAAGAAAGCGGTCAAGCGCAACAATCAAGGATTTTTCATGTCGGTCGCCGTTTTATTTCTGCTTGTCTTGATCTGCATGTCTTTTATGATCCTCTTGTCATCCTTGAAGCAAGTGAGATTGGCGGATGGGCTCGGCGAGACTTCTTCCGATATGCTCATCGGAGGCGATAAAGACGAAGGCGGCTGCTTGATCGGGGCAGGTTATTCTTGGTGCGAGGCCAAACGAAAATGTTTGCGAGTTTGGGAGGAGCCTTGTGACGGATCCCCTTCTTCCGATCAAGATATTTTCCGTGCTTTCATCAAAGAGAATATAGATCGTTTGGCCCCTAAAAAGCAAAAAAGCGGGTACCTGACGATTTCCGAGGTCAATTTCACTTCAGATCGGACCGCTTTCATAGGCTACGACGACGGAAAGGATTTCTATAACGCCGAAGTAGTTTTTCGGCTTTCTCCGGAGAGGGAGATGGCGGTCGATAAATTCATAGTCAAAAACAGGAATGGCGAGGAATACGACCTCCAGTCTTGTTCGAATGACGACGATTGCGTGCCATTGCCTTCGGACTGCCATCCGCACTCTTGCATCAACAAGGGGCGCGCCGATGGATTCGATAGGCCGGAGGTCTGCACCATGATGTTCGACCTGCAGGCGGCCTATCAGGCCGATGATTGCGCCTGTGACTTGGAGAACAAGGAGTGTGTCAACAAGAATCTTGGGGGCATTGTCGCTCCGTAGCGATAAACAACAAGGAGGATATGATCGACAAGGTCAACGAATACGCCAATTTGATTTTGGTCGTGATAACGGCCGTCTACGCCTGGTTCACCTACCAGAGTGTTTCTCTTATGCGCCGCCAAGTGACGGCCAATATCCGCATCGCCAAAGTCTATTTGCGGGTGTCGGTGGCGGCTAAGCGCGACAATTTTCGGATATCTTCCATGAAGGACTTGGCCAAGAGGCCGTACTCGTCCCTCAAAGATGTGACTTTTGTATTCAGGATGTTCGCCGATTTCGTCAATGTCTCCTATGGCGGCGGGGCCGTCGATCAGCCAAAGCTTTTGATTAAGTTCTCTAAGAGTAATTTTGAGATGAAGGTTAGGCCGACATCCGAGCGCATCGGCGCCGGACGGCGCACGCTGGTGGTTTCCGGCGGCGGTTTTGAGAAAATCGATTTGGATTATTTTGTGGCTTTTAACGAGAGATTCATCGAACATCTGAAAAAGTTTTCCGAAGCGATCGAATATTATGTCGTCTATCGAGACAATTCCGGCCGCTCGCACCAAGTAAGGATACTCGAGGTTGATGGGCTCAAATAAAGAAAAAGATAAAAAAGAAAAAAATAAAAGAAATTGGAAATACAAAAGACCACTTCCTTGATAGAAGCGGTCTTTTGCTTTAGAATGGAGTAATAATGATAAACATATGGAAAAATTGACCATCTTCGACACGCTGACCCGTAAAAAGCAGGAATTCAAGCCCTTGAAGAAAGGTTTGGCCACTTTCTATTATTGCGGACCGACGGTCTATTGGACCCAGCACATTGGCAATCTTAGGGGTAGTTTCTGTGCTGACATAGTTTCAAGGACTATGGAGTATTGCGGCTATAAAGTTAAGATGGTTCGCAATTACACTGATGTCGGTCATTTAACTTCGGATGAGGATAGCGGCGAGGATAAGATGGCCAAGGGCGCCAAGCGCGAGGGCATATCGCCGGAAGAGATAGCCGCCAAATACATCGCCGTCTACGAAGAGGATGTGAAGGCTCTAAACATCGAGCGGCCATGGAAGACTCCGCGCGCTACCGAACATGTCAAAGAGATGCAGAAGATGGTTAAGGTGCTGATGAAGAAGGGCTTCGCCTATGCCACGCCGTTGGCGATATATTTCGATGTCTCCAAATTCCCTGACTATACCGCACTCTCCGGACAGAAGCTCGACAAGAACATGGCCGGCGAAGGAGCGGGGGAGGTGTCCGATCCGGAAAAGAGGAACAAGGCCGATTTCGCTGTTTGGTTCTTTCGAGCCGGCGTGCACGAGAAGGCCTTGCAATATTGGAAGTCGCCGTTCAAATCCAAGCTGGTCAAGAACGGAGAGGGTTTTCCGGGCTGGCACATCGAATGCTCGGCCATGAGTAAGAAATATTTGGGCGACACCATCGACCTGCACATGGGCGGCATCGAGCACATCCCGACGCACCACACCAACGAGATCGCTCAATCCGAGGCCGCCAATGGAAAGAAATTCGTGAACTATTGGTTGC
>CAZPAK010000048.1:0-5536 GCA_964584605.1 uncultured Gammaproteobacteria bacterium | reverse complement strand
AGAAGACGCCATCGACATCCTTCGAGGGATCAAAGAAAAATACGAAATACATCATGGCATCCGCATAACTGATGACGCGTTGGTGGCGGCCGTGAAGCTCTCCAGTCGCTACATTTCGGACCGCTTCCTGCCGGACAAGGCCATCGATTTGATCGACGAAGCCACCTCCGCCCTGCGCATGCAGGTCGATTCCACCCCTGAGGACCTGGAGAAGATGAAACGCGAAATTCGCCGCCTGGAGATAAACCGCATGGGGCTCTCCAAGAGCAAGAACGGCCAGGCCGAGAACAAGGCCATGACCAAAGAATTGGAGGAATTGAAGGAAAAGGCCAATCAATTGGAACTGCATTGGAAGAACGAAAAGGAAGCCATCGCCAAGATCAGGCAGTCCAAAAGGAAGATAGACGAACTCAAGATGCAATCCGAAATAGCCGAACGCCGCGGCGACGATTTAATGAAAGTCGCCGAGATCCGCTATGGCCAGATACCGGAACTTGAGAAACAGGTCAAAAAGGCCGAGCGAGAGCTTCTGGAGATCCAAAAGAAAGGACAATCGATATTGAAGGAAGAGATAGATTCCGAGGATGTGGCCAAAGTCGTTTCGCGCTGGACCGGCATCCCGGTGTCGAAGATGATGGAAAGCGAAGTCGGCAAACTGGCCCACATGGAAGAAGAGATCAGGAAGAAAGTGATAGGCCAGGATGACGCCATCCACTCGATCGCCAATGCCATTCGCCGCTCGCGCGCCGGCATCAGCGAAGAGGGCCGCCCGATCGGCTCTTTCCTCTTCGTCGGTCCGACCGGCGTGGGCAAGACCCAGCTGGCCAAAGCCCTCGCCTCCTTCATGTTCGACGACGAGAACGCTTTGGTCCGCGTGGATATGAGCGAATATATGGAGAAGCACAGCGTGGCCAAACTAATCGGCTCGCCGCCAGGCTACATCGGCTACGAGGAAGGCGGCCAGCTGACGGAGAAGATCCGCCGCCGCCCCTACAGCGTCATCCTATTCGACGAGATCGAGAAGGCCGACCCGGAAGTCTTCAATATCCTTTTGCAATTGCTGGATGACGGTCGCCTGACCGATTCCAAGGGCCGGGTCGTGAACTTCAAGAATTCGATCATCATCATGACCTCCAATCTCGGCAATGAGATCATCAAAAAGTTCTCCATCGGCTTCGCTGACAACGACGGAGCGACGGCCAAAGAGGTCGATTTCAAGAATATGAAGGAACAGATAGACAAGAAGCTCCGCGAGTACTTCAAGCTTGAATTCTTGAATCGCATCGACGAGATCGTCGTGTTCAAATCCCTGGACAAGGCCGCCTTGGAGAACATAATCGATCTGGAATTGGCCAAAGTCCAAAATCGCCTGCGCAATAAGGACATCACCTTAAAAATCAGCGCCAAGGTCAAAAAAATGCTCTCTGACAAGGGTTTCGATATAACCTTCGGGGCCAGACCGTTGAAACGGCTGATTCAGAACAAGATATTGGACGAATTGTCGCTGGACATCATAGAGGGCAAGATCAAGGACGGCGACAAGGTCACCATAGACATCGGCGTCGAAGACAAAGTCACTTTGAATGTCAGATAGGCCATCATAAACAAAAGCACCGCCATCGAGCGGTGCTTTTGTTTATATAAAAAGGTTTATTTCCAAATTGGAACAGTGAAGGAAAATGTCGTGCCTTTGCCCACTTCACTTCTCTCGATCTTTATTTGCCCGCCTCCGGCCTCGACTATCTTCTTGGCGATGTATAGGCCAAGTCCGGAGCCGCCAGGCCTGGATCTTTTGGCCCTCTCGGTCCGATAGAACTTCTCAAATAGGTTCGACACATCCTTTTTGTCTATTCCTTGCCCAGTATCGGAGACGCTGACCTTTAAAAAACCTTTGATTTTTTCTATCCTTATCGCCACCGAACCGGCCGGGGTGTAGGTTATGGCGTTGTCAAGCAAATTGCTCAGGACCTGGGAGATCTGCACGGGATCGGTCTTGGCCTTCGGAAGCCTGGTTTCCTTCTCGAATATGATTCTGATATTCTTCACTTTGACCTCTTCCACGCCAAGAACCGTTTCTACGATTTTCCCGGCCACCTCATTCATATCGACTTTCCGAAAGTTCATTTTCACGCCCTCCCCTTCGAAGGAAAAAGCTCGCCAAAAATCATTGAAGACCCCCTCCATTCGCCTAACGCCCTCCTCAATGAACGCCAATCCTTTATCGACAGTAAAGGACTTCCTTTTGACCATGAAAATGGAATTTTTGATTATGGAGAGCGGTGTGTTTATTTGATGGTTGACCACTCGCAAAAATTCGTTTTTGACCGCTAACAGTTTATTGAGGCGATCGTTTTGCTCTTCTAATTTTTTAGCCTCAACCCTTAGTTTCTTCGTCTGCTTATTGACCTTCGACCTCAATATTTGATTGAAATCCTGGACTTGCTTATACAGCTTGGCATTGTTTATGGCGATGCCGGCCTGGTTGGCCAATGTCGATAGGAGCTCTAAGTCCTCACTGGAGTATGAGTCGCCGGATATCTTTGAACCAAGGATGATGATGCCGATCAGCTTTTTTTCGTTCACAAGGGGCAAACAGAGAGCGGCTTCCATGGCCACGGCTAGCTTATGGACATTTTCCATCTCTCTCCTCTCCGCCGATGATTTGGTTTCTGCGGCCAAGAATGGCAATTCGTCAACGACCAGAGGAAACTTATTTTTCTCCAAGTACTTGATCAAAAAATCCCTCTTGATCAGATTCAGGCATTCTCGCTTCTTCAAACCGACGAGCTTGACCGCCTCGTATGACCCGGCGTTACGGCCGTTTCTGACCAACAGAACGCCAATCCTGCTTGGTTTGATGGTTTTTTTGATGGTTTCAGCGATCAGTTCGGTTATCTCCAGAAGGTTGTTGTGGTTGGTCAATTTCTGCGCCACCCTCCTTATGGTCTCTTGGTAATTGTAAAGACTGGCGAAAAGATACTCATTGGCCACTTTCTTCAATAGGCCTTCGACGAAATAGAAACAAAAAGTGAAGACGACCGCCACCAACAAAGAGTATAGATAATTAACCAGTAAGCTCCCTTCGTTCAAAAAAGATTCAAAAAGCCAAATGATCATCGAGAAGGAAAAGAGAGAGAAGAAGGCCGATCCGAGGTAGATGAAGGATTTTCTGGCGACTATCCTGATGTCCATGAAGCGGTATTTTATGATCGCAAAAGCCGTGAAAATGACAAAGGAACTGGCCAATATATTGCCGAAGGGGGGTATATTTATGTTGTACCACAGAAAATAATTGGTCGAACCGCCGATGAAGGACAGGGCAATGCCGATCAATATGATTTTTGTTTGATTCTTCTTTATCCCGGAAGATGTCTTATGTTTGGAATAGAGCAAAAAAGATGAAAAAAGGACATATACGAAAAAATAAAGAAGGTAAAAATGGTAGATGAGCCCCGGTTCAGCCCAGAAACGCATATTGAATTTGGGGACCATTCCGGCAATGAAATAATCGGAAAAAACAAAAAGTGAAAAAAACACCGCCAACGCGTACCCCAGCCATATCAAAATCCTTTTCTGGCGCCACAACCCGAGCCAATTGGCCACAAAATGAAAATATGTTATCGGAGTGAAACAGGCGCCTATGTGCAAGAGCCTGAACCAAAACAAGGTATCTTCGGCATTCTTAGCCAATGGCCAGCCGATATAGAAAAAGGACCAAATGGCCACGGCCGCGCAAAAATAAACGAAGCCGCGGTTGACTTCGCTTTTTTTATTCTTAAGAAAAATGAAAATCCCCAAAAGAGTGCTGACGACCCCGTTGAACACAGCGCTGAAGACAAAAAAGGAATACATAGCTTGAGAAAATAAAAAATCCCCGAACCGGCTAAATCATATTATGATTATAGCAAGATTCGGAGATAAGAAAAAGCATGATGTTGGTTCTTTCACGGAGCCGATCCGATGCCGATCTCATAAAAACGAGTCGGTTGTTCCTGGAAATAACCTTCATAGACCCAACCGGCTTCGTCGAAGGCCCTTTTCAGCTCGCCCAACGGCCTGAATTGAAGGCCCCAATTGGCCGTCTCTCTCAAGATGTAAGAGCACAACAGGTCCTCTTTGGCCATTTCATCCAACAAAGCGGCGGCGATCAGCTTGCTCCCCGGCTTAAAATAGCGTCTAAGCTTTTTGAGCAATACGACCCTGTCCCTGAATTGCATCCCGCAAAGGACTCCGATCAGCAAGCCATAATCTATGTTTTTCTGAAAATGGCCGTAAAGCTTAGCCATGTCCTTATTGGTGAAGATCACTTGGCCCAAGTTCTCTTTTTCAGTCAACTCCCTTCCCTTGTCTATGGCCGCCTGATCGACATCGACACAATCAATGACCACCCTGACTCTGAAATCCGGCCTGGTTTTGAGCATTTCGATCAGGTTTCTGCCTGGACCGCTGCCAAAGTCCGCTATCAAGCAAGAATTCTGTCTTGACAGAATCGATTCGACCACTTGGCAAGACTTTGTCGTTATGGCGTCATAGCGATTCTTCAACGCCTGTCCTCCGGCCTTGCAAAGCAGAAAATACTCATCGATAACACCGGAAATCGGGTGCAGGTGATACATCCTTTCCAACATGGTGAAGGTTCCAGGATTTTTGGTCAATGCCGGTATGATCTCGCTGTTGACCTGAAAATAATCTACGACTTTGTCCCAACCCGGAATATCGACCCCATGTCGCCCGGAAAGGAAGCCATTGCGAAGAAGAAGACTGACATCCCTCGGCAATCCGTCAAAAAGAAGCTTGGCCTCTCTCGTCTCCAGAAATCTGATCTTCTTTTTTGCCGGCATTTCATAGTGACTCTGCAAGACAGGGCAAATGGGCCCCTCTCTTGCCATTAGATTGGCATTACCGGACATAACCGACTCCTTTTTGTTGATAAATTTCAAACCAATGTTTTCAAAGAACGAAATCGCTAAAGAAAATCGCACTACTTCAATAAAGTCATGACATTTCTGACAACATCGTCCGGATTGAATTGCGATTTAGTGAAATAACCCTCGGCTCCCAAGGCCATGCCCTCGCTGATCGTAGCATCGTCGGCCAGATTGCTCATTATCATCACGGGAATCGCCTTGGTCGCCTTACCGTCCTTTAGTTCGGTCAAAACATCCAAGCCGTTCTTGTCGCCGGGCAACAATATGTCCAAAAGTATCACATCAGGCTTTTCGTCAACGGCAAAACTCAATCCTTCGTCACCGTTTTTGGCTAAAAAGACTAAAAAATCTTCTTTTTTGAAAACGGTGGTGTAGATATTCGACAGAAAATCATCGTCTTCAACGATGAGGATCTTGGTTTTATCGTTTGTCGCCATATTGTTTTTTTTAAATTATACTACATCCCTAGACAAAAATCAAAAGGACACGCCACTGACACGCGGCGTGTCCTTTTTGCTTATTTTTTGTTGTATTCGACTTCGATTATAGATCTGCCTTCCTTGGGGTCGACGATCTCCACTTCCACGGTTTGCTTGAGGACATGACAG
>CAZPAK010000047.1:0-5595 GCA_964584605.1 uncultured Gammaproteobacteria bacterium | reverse complement strand
TTATTATGATGTTAACTATTATACCTATTGGCGAGTGTATCAGGGTTCCGGCAATCAGACCTTAAGAACCGACAGCTATGCCCTGGCCACTTCATCGCTGACATCTTCTGTCGGCCAAAAGCATTATCGCTGGCGCAACGATGATTCGGTCTATGGCAGCTGGCGCGAGGCTGAAGATACTGGCGATCCGACTTTAGGCAACGCCTTAGATAAGAATACCAATGTCAGATTGCGCTTATCGATGGCCAATACTTCCGGCGGCATCGCTACGGATTACGGTTTCCGCTTGCAATATGCCACCACTTCCGGAAATTGTTATACCGGCGTCTGGTCTTGGACAAATCTGCCGCTTTATGCCGCGACTGAACATTTCGAGATGTCTTCCAGTTCTTTTGTCACCAATGCCTCATCTACCAGTCCGGTTTTTGCCAATTCGGAGAATTATGCCTTCAGCAATGGATCTTTCGTCGAAGAGGGAGGAGTGACTACGACTGATACTTCGCTTTCCGAGGATGAATATACCGAAAGCGAGTGGCTGATTAGGGCCAATGATCGGGCGGTGGCGGGGCAGACCTATTGTTTCCGCGCCGTCGAAGAATCAGGCACCGCACTTGATTATTATGATCGTTATGCCGAATTAACTATGGCTGGCGGCACCAACAACGCCCCCGCCTTCACTTATCTTCCCGGCGATGGCGGCAGCGCCACTACAACGCCGACCTTGTATGGAACGAATGTCAATTTTCAAGCGACGGCCGCCGATCCGGATAGCAATGAATATTATTTGGCTGTTTGCCGGACCAATTCCGTAACGGCCGGCAATGGTTTGCCGCCGACTTGTCCGGGCGGTTCGTGGTGTATTTCTTCAGTGGCCTCTTCCTCACAATCGGCCTCATGCGCTTATACGGCCGCAACTTCTTCGGAGTCGCTTGATTGGTATGCTTTCGCCTGTGATTTGCGCTGGGGTTCGGGCGTGGCCAAATGTTCGGCCGCCAGCCAGGGCGAATCGCCGCAACAAGCCAGCTCTTCGCCTTTCAAGATAAATCATCGCCCATCTTTCACTGCCTTGAACACTTCCGTGGATTTCCGCGATCCGGGAGGAAGCTTCACCATCAGCGCCACCGCCGCCGACACCGATGTCGATGGCTCGAATGACTTGCTGTCTTTCTATGCCTGCCGCACCAATTCTGCGACTTATGCTTCCGGTTGCGCTTCCGGCCAGACGGTCTGCTCTTCGACTGCGGTCGTCTCTTCCAACCCGAGTTGCGGCTTCACCGACACCGCGCCGACGCCAGCCGGGGCCAATACTTATTATGGTTTCATTTTTGACAGCCATGGCGCTTCGTCCACGGCCAATTCACGGTCCAGTTCTTATACTATCAACAATGTCTTGCCGATGATCGGCACTCTCACTTTGAACGGCGGCAATCCGATAACCGTGAATTTGAAGGGGGCGGCCGACAAGCAGATATCCACCATCAACACTTCGGTCGTGGATCAGAACGGCTGCCAGTCGCTGGTCTCGGCCACAGCCGTTGTTTACTTGTCTTCTGTCGTCGGCGGCTATAACTGTGTCTCCAATGGCAACAACTGCTACCCGATTGCCGTCAGTTCTTGCGTTAGGGGGGATTGTTCCGGCCCGGATGATGCCATAGCCTCTTTCACTTGCACGGCCAATATGAAGTCCTACGCCATCCCCACCGACGATTCCTCGAATAACCCTTGGGAAGGCGACAACTGGCTGTCCAGGATGCAAGTCTTCGACGGATCGAACTATATCGCCACCACTTCGGCCAGTGTCGAATTGATCACCAACGAAGCTTTGGATATCAGCGAGAACCTCATCGATTTCGGCGGCGCCCTCGGCCCTGGCGACGACACCGGATCGGTCAATCAGGAGGTGACCATCGTCAATTACGGCAACTCTCCGCTCAATGGCTATTTGGACGGATCTGATCTGAGGAGCAGTCTGGCCGCCATTTCCGTCGATCATGTCGAATGGAGCCTGCTCTCCGGCTTCAGCTATTCCGAAGGCAACGACCTGTCGGCCTTGTCGCAATTGGTCGATTTGGCTTTGGCCAAGCCGACCTCTGATGCCAATGTCGAGGATATGATCTATTGGGGCATCGGTTTGCCGGCCACTACGACTTCCGGCGTCTATGAAGGCACTACGACTTTGTCGGCGTCGCTCGACATTTCCGATTGGTGATTTCTGTTGAGTTCGTTTTTAGTATATAATAATTAAGAAAGGGTCAGTCGAAGCAATGAGAAAGAATATCCTATTGGCCAATTTGGCGTTATTCCTGCTTTCCGCGGTCGTTTGTTCGGCCCTGGCCTTTTTGTCTTTGGGGCTTGTCGATTTCAATCGTGCCCAAGCGGCCATCATCGACAAGATCCCGCCGCAAATCTTCAACTCTCGGGTCGAGACCGTGACAGCCACTTCGGCCATTATCGTTTGGCAGACCGACGAAGAATCGGATTCCATGGTCAACTACGGATTGAATCGCAATTACGGCATAGCTCGCGACCCTTTTTACGACAAAAAGATCCATGAGATATTCTTGGACGACCTGGCGCCCGATACGACCTATTATTTTCGCATGATCTCCACCGACGAGGACGGAAACCAAACCATTTCCAGCGATTACACCTTTTCTACCATCGGAACCAGGAAAGAGGAGTCGGAGACGGATCAAGAGGGTAAATATCCCGGACCGTCGGAAGATCCAGGTCAATATCCCGGCAAATATGATCAAGAGGGCCAATTCGAGATGCCGTTGATAGAGGATATCACCAAGGAGCAGGTGGTTGAGATTTTGGAGATAATCAATCAAGTCAAGAGTGAGCGCGTTTTGGAGATAATCCAGCAGCAAATCCAGCAACAGGCCGAATCTCAAACAGAAAAATTGGAGATAATCTTCGATCAAGTCGATGTCGAAACAGGTATCGACTACGCCATTGTCCGCTGGAAGACCAACAAAGAAGCTAATTCCATCGTCTCCTTGGTCGAGGAGGGGCGCTTCAATGTCACGGTCGCCGATCCCTATGCTTGGTCGGAAGGCCAATTCAGCGAAGCAGTCCTCGACCATGAAGTCGTCATCAATGGCCTTGCGCCGGCCACTACCTATCATTTTCAAGTGTCTTCGGAGAATTCCTTGGGCCAAAGCAGCGTTTCGACCGACAATGTCTTTGTCACTAAGTCGGTTTTGCCGGAGATTTACAATATCAGCATCGCCAAGATAGAGGAGGACGCGGCCACCATCACCTTCACCACTAACATACCCTGTTCTTCGTTGCTGGAATACACCAACCTCGACAATAACGACACCAGGATGGAAGGATCTTCGGCCTTCACCACCATTCATAATGTCAGATTGACCGGCCTCAAATACGATACCTATTATTCGGCCGTCATCACCGTGGAGAATGAGTTTGGCGAAAAGGCCAAGAGCGCTCCGATCACCTTCTTGACCATCAAAGACGAAATCGCTCCGGTGGTCTCCAAAGTCAAGACCGAATCCACCCTTTATCCCGGCTCCGACAACAAAGTTCAGACCATAGTTTCCTGGGAGACCGATGAATTGGCCGTCTGTCAATTCTTCTTCCACCAGGGCTTGACGGCTCCCGACAAGATCGATGAGCTTCCAATCGAAAAGGATTATACGCAGCGGCACACCCAGGTCACCACCAATCTCCTGCCTTCGACCGTCTATAAGTTCTGGGTGGAGTGCTATGATGATGTGGAGAACAAATCCCGCTCGACCGATTTCATAATTTTGACTCCTAGCCGAGAGGAGAATATCATCGACATAATTTTGAAGAACTTCGAAGGCACCTTCGGCTGGGTCAAGAAGATGGGCAAATAACAAATGGAACCGATAATCAAAACCAGGAACACGGAAGTCGTCTACAACCTTGGAAAGAAGAACGAGTTCAAGGCGATTTCCGATTTCTCGATAGACATCTATCCGGGCGAGTTCGTGTCCTTGTTCGGCCCTTCCGGCTGCGGCAAGTCCACCATCTTCTATGCCATTTTGGGAGTCTTGAAGCCTTCGACCGGAGAGTTGATCGTCAAAGGAGAGAATCCTTACGCCTTTTCTCCGGCCGAGATGGTCTCCTATCAAGCTAAGACCATCGGCATCATCTACCAGGCTTTCTTTTTGATACCTTCCTTGTCGGTCATCGACAATGTCGCCTTGCCGCAGACTTTCATGGGCACCCCTTATCCCAAAAGAAGGAAGAGGGCGCAAGAGCTTTTGGATCGTTTCGGGGTGGGAAGCAAGTCCGACACCTATCCGGCCTTGCTGTCGGGAGGCCAAAGCCAAAGAGTCTCCGTGGCTCGCGCCATGGTCAACAACCCCGACATACTGCTGGCGGATGAGCCGACCGGAAACTTGGATTCCAAATCGTCCGATCAAGTCATGGAATATTTGAAGGAATTGAGCGAGCGCGACAAGAAGACGGTCGTCATGATCACCCATAACGCCGCTCAGCTCCATTATTGCCATCGCGTCTTCTATATGAAGGATGGCAGGCTTTTGCGCGTCGTCCCCAATCCGGATAAGCCGCAGATCGCCAAATTCGACAAACAGAAGGTGCTGGTCACGGAGATCGAGATATTGTCGAAGATATACCCTTATTCCCAGCCGGAGGAGCTGAAGGTCAAGAGCATCATCAATTATTTGACTCAGGATTTGGATTTTTTACAGTTGGATCGCCTGGAGAAGGCCACGGCCAAGATGCTCATGCGAAAAGTCAGCCGCGATACTTTCTATGAATATCTGAAAGTCCCCATTCTGAAAGGCGGCGTCGGGCTGCCGGAGGACCGGGCGGCGGCCATGTCCGACAAGATCGAGCAGATTCTTAAGCAATCAGAGGATGTGCGGCGCTATCGCCGGCGCATGAACGTCGGAGTTTTCTTCAATCGCGAAGAGAAGCTGATCAATGATATACTGTTCTATGTGATGGAGGAGGCCGGCATCAGCTTGACGCGCGAGAAGAAGATGCGCCTCAAACAGCTGGTGCGCGATCGAGTCTCCGGCTTGATACGCAAGGAGGAGATGGAAGAGATATTGAAAAGGTCCCTGGATAAGAAGGGTTTGGATTTTAAGCCCGATCAAGTGTTCAAAGTCGTCTCTTATTTCGAGAAGCTTCTGACCCAGGGGGTGGATACGACCAATAAATCATAAACAGCTATGATCAGAGCGCAGGATACTTTTTCTTTGGCGACCAGAATGTTCAGGACCAGGCCGATGAGGACCTGGCTGACGATTTTGGGCATCGGCGTCGGCATTTCAGCCGTCGTTATTTTGGTCGGCCTAGGCTATGGATTGCAGAAGATATTGTTGGAGAAGATAGTCTTCGGCGAGGCCATGCTTTCTTTGGATGTGGTCACGCCGCCGTCGCAGATCATCGTCATTGACAAGCCTAAGTTGGCCGAATTCGAAGAGATGCAGAATGTCGAGGACATCGCCCCGCTGGCCAGTTTCAGCTCTTCGGTCACCTATGGCGATTTGACCGCCAGCATCATGCTCAAAAGCGTCAATTCCAATTATTTTCGCTATGCCGGCGTTCGTGTAGTAGAGGGCGAATTAT
>CAZPAK010000046.1:0-5787 GCA_964584605.1 uncultured Gammaproteobacteria bacterium | reverse complement strand
TTATAATGTTAAATAGATAAAAAGTCAAGAAGACGGGTTTTTGATGTTTTCCCCTTGCTTTTTAGAGTTTTTCGGGATATTATGTTCTTTGAGCAAGGGGGTATTATTTTTTTAATACCTTTTTTATTTATATTCGAATTGCGTTCTAAATCGCAATCCTTAATTCTTAATTGAAGCAGTATGGCTGACAACATTCTCAAAAAGATCGTCAATCCTTCCCATCGAGGGCGACTTTGGCAGACATTGATCCTGATCATCGTCTTGGCCGGCGCCGCCTTTTTGATCGATGGTGGCGATCGCTATAATCGCGGAGCGAGCTGGTTATCCTCTAAGACCAATGGCTTCGTCCAGTTGCCGACGGTCAAGAACATCCCTTTTCGCTTGGGTTTGGATTTGCAAGGCGGCACCCATTTGGTCTATAAGGCCGACACTTCTTTGGTGCCGTCCGGCGATGAGGCCAGCGCCGCTGAAGGCGCTCGCGATGTCATAGAAAGGAGAGTTAACGCCTTCGGCGTGGCTGAACCATTGGTGGAAGTGCAAAAGGCCGGAGTCGACGATTATCGCATCATCGTCGATTTGGCCGGCATCAAGGATGTCGATGAGGCCATAGATATGATCGGTGAGACTCCTATATTGGAATTCAAAGAGCAGGTTTTCGGGCGCGACTTGACCGACGAGGAGAAGGCTAAGGTCGAGGAAGTCAATTCCTCTTCCAAGAAGAAGGCCGAAGAGGTCTTGGGCAAGCTTCTGTCTCGAGGCGATTTCGCCAAGTTGGCTGCCGAATACGATGAGAGCGGATCTTTCGATGCCAATGGCAAATGGATCGATTTGGAAAGCGAGCCCGAAGTGGCCGAGGCTTTGAAGAGTTCCAGAGTCAATGGTCTGACCGACATAGTCGATACTCCGACCGGATATTCCATAGCCAAGCTGTTGGAAAAGAGGAAGGCTAAGAATGCTTTGACCGGTGAAGAGAAGAAGCAGGTCTTGGCTCGCCATTTATTGATCTGCTATCAGGGGTCCGAAGGCTGTGATAGTCCGCTGACCAAGGAAGAGGCCTATGCCAAGATCAAACAGATCAAGGAGAGGGCGACCAAAGATAATTTCGTTCAATTGGTCAAGGACAATTCCACCGAACCGGGAGCCGAGACTTCCGGCGGTGATTTGGGCTGGTTCGGCAAAGGCGTCATGGTCAAGCCTTTCGAAGACACCGTCTTCGAGCAGAAGGAAGGAACCATTTCCTATGTGGTCGAGACAAAGTTCGGCTATCATTTGATATATAAGGAAGATGAGAGGATTTTGGATGAATATCGCGTGCAAGAGATATTTGTCGCCAAGATGAATAAAGAGGATTTGACCGGCACCGGCGAGAATTGGGTCAACACCAAACTCACCGGAAAGTATTTAAAGCGTTCGACCGTCCAATTCGATCCGCAGACCGGAAGACCGGAGGTTTCCTTGGAGTTCGACAGTGAGGGCGCCGATTTGTTCGAGGAATTGACCGGCAAGAATATCGGCAAGCCGATCGCCATCTTCTTGGACGGCGAGGTCATCAGCGCTCCGACCGTCAACACCAAGATCTCCGGAGGCCAGGCTGTCATTTCCGGCAGTTTCAATATCGTCGAGGCCAGGGACCTGTCTCAGCGTCTCAATGCCGGCGCTTTGCCGGTGCCGGTGACTTTGGTCAGCCAGCAGACGGTCGGCGCCACTTTGGGCAAGGCGTCGATAGCCCAGTCTCTTCAGGCCGGCATCTGGGGAGTTCTCTTGGTGGCTCTGTTCATGATCGCCTTCTATCGTTTGCCTGGTTTGGCCTCGGTCTTCGCTTTGGGCGTCTATGGTTCGGTCTTGCTGGCCTTCTTCAAGTGTTGGGGAATCGCCGCCGCCGCTTTGATTTTGGCCGCCATAGTCTATTCCAAGCCAAAAGGTCCGGCTCTGGGGCTGTCTTTGCTGGGCTTCTTCGTTTGGCTGGCCATGGTCTTCAAATTCCCGATATTCTGGAGCATGCCGGTGACTTTGACCTTGCCCGGCATCGCCGGTCTGATATTGTCCATCGGCATGGCCGTCGATGCCAATATTTTAATCTTTGAAAGATTGAAAGAGGAGCTTCGCGAAGGCAGAGACATCGACAAGGCCGTCGAGGTCGGTTTCAAGCGCGCTTGGCCATCCATTCGCGACGGCAATATGTCCACGATACTCACTTGTTTGATCCTTTACGCTTTTTCGACCGGCATGGTCAAGGGCTTTGCCGTGACTTTGACTCTGGGCATTTTGATCTCCATGTTCTCGGCCATCACCATAACCAGAAGCGTTTTGGCCTTGATCCAGGAAAGATGGCTGTCCAATCCTTTTTTGTCCGGCGCTTCCAAGCATCATAAGAAAGCCTAAGAATCAAAACACATATGTATAAAATAATCCAAAAGAAAAAGATCTGGTTCGCTTTCGCCATAATCTTGGCGGCCGGCGCCATTTTTTCCTTGTTTTCTTGGAAACTTAATTTCGGCATCGATTTCACCGGCGGCAGTTTGATGGAAGTGGATTTCAAAGAGAACCGCCCTTTGGTCACCGAAGTCCATGATCGATTGTCCGATCTCAATCTGGGCAGTTTGGTCGCTCAGCCCATCGGCGACACCGGCATGATATTGAGATTTCAGAATACGGACGCCGATGTCCATGACAAGATAAGCGAAAAGCTCGGCACTTCCAGCGAAGAATTGAGATTCGACTCGGTCGGGCCTTCGATCGGCAATGAGTTGAAGCGCAAGACCTTCTATGCGGTCATCTTCGCCATCTTCGCCATCCTGATCTATATCGCTTGGGCCTTTAGAAAGGTCTCGCGGCCGGTGGAGTCTTGGAAGTTCGGCTTGGCTTCGATCATCGCCTTGGGTTTCAACATTCTGGTCGTGGTCGGCGTGTTCTCTGTTTTGGGCAGGTTCTGGGGTGTTGAGATCAACACTCCGTTCATCGCCGCCCTTCTCACCATTCTCGGTTATACCATCAATGACACTATAGTCGTCTTCGATCGCATCAGGGAGAATCTGCCCAAAAGCGATGAAGACTTCGAGGGCACCGTCAATTCCAGCTTGAATCAAGTCTTGGTCCGCTCGGTCAATACTTCCATCACCACCGCCTTAGTGCTGGTCGCGGTCTTGATCTTCGGCGGCGCCACCATCCGTGATTTCGTCTTGGCCATGTTGATCGGCGTCTTGGTCGGATCTTGGAGCTCCATCTGTTTGGCTTCGCCTTTGTTGACTTTATTCGAAAAGAAAAAATAATTTTTGTCAAAAAGGCCTCAAATAAGCGAATAATCCGCCTCCAAAAAGGCGGATTTTCGTTTTTGACAAGGTGCCGTTTTTGCGGTAATATTTATATATTAAAACCTTGTTTTTTAGGCTTTAAATCGCCACAACCATGCTTCAATCAAAACTCTTCACGCGAACCATCAAAGAGCTTCCCAAGGATGAGACCAGCTTCAATGCCGGCGTCTTGATCCGTGGAGGCTTCGTCAACAAACTTTCGGCCGGAGTCTATTCTTTCCTGCCTCTGGGCCTGCGCGTACTCAATAAGATAAACTCCATCGTCAGGCAAGAGATGGACAACATCGGCGGCCAGGAAGTGCTGATGCCGGTCCTGACCCCCAAGGATGTTTGGGAAACTACCGGCCGCTGGGAGGCCTTCGATGTCCTGTTCAAGCTCAAGGGGGCCGATGAGAAGGAATATGCTTTGGGGGCGACCCATGAAGAGATCGTCACTCCATTGGTCAAGGACTATGTCGTGTCCTATAAGGACCTGCCGATCGCTCCGTATCAGATCCAGACCAAATTTCGCAACGAGCTTAGGGCCAAGGCCGGCTTGATGCGCGGCCGTGAGTTCCTGATGAAGGATATGTACTCTTTTTCCGCCACCCAAGAGGATTTGGATAGGTTCTACGAAGTGGCCAAGCACGCCTATTTTCGCATTTTCGAGCGTTGCGGTTTGGGCGATATCACTTATCTGACCTATGCCTCGGGCGGAGCCTTTTCCAAGTATTCGCACGAGTTCCAGACCCTCTGCCAGGCCGGCGAGGACTTGATATACATTTGCGACAATTGTCGCGTGGCCATCAACAAGGAGATCATCGAGGATCAGAGCTCTTGTCCGATCTGCGGCAACAAAGAGTTCCGGCAGGAGAAGGCTGTAGAGGTCGGCAACATCTTTAAGCTCGGAAATCGCTTCTCCAGACCTTTCAATCTGTCTTACACGGATAAGGACGGGCAAAAGAAGGATGTGGTCATGGGCTGCTACGGCATCGGTCCGTCGCGTTTGATGGGCACCATCGTCGAGGTCTCTCATGACGACAAAGGCATCGTTTGGCCCGAGGAAATCGCTCCTTTCCGTGTCCATCTCGTGCTCCTTTCCGGCAAGGAGGACAAGGAACGCAACAAAAAGGAGGCCGACGCCCTGTACGAGAGACTGCTGGCCAAGGGCGTCGATGTCCTTTACGACGACCGCGAGGGTGTCGGGGCCGGCGAAAAGTTCGCCGATTCCGATCTGATCGGCTGTCCGATAAGATTGGTCGTCAGCGACAAGACCTTAAAAGAAGGAGCCGTCGAATTCAAGAGGCGAAAAGAGGATGCGGCCGAACTGGTCAAAATCGAGCAGGTTCCGGCCAAAGTCTAATAAACCAAAGAATCATATAAATGTTGAACGGAATATTGGGAAAATTCAGCAAGGACCTGGCCGTCGACCTTGGCACCAAGAACACTTTGGTCTTCACTAAAGACAAGGGCATAATGATCAACGAGCCGTCGGTCGTCGCGGTCAATACGCGTACAGACGAGATTTTGGCCGTGGGCGACGATGCCAAAAAGATGATCGGCAAGACGCCGGCCCACATCAAGGCCATCAGGCCGCTCATCGACGGAGTCATTTCCGACTTCGAGGTGACGGAGAAGATGCTCAAATATTTCGTCGACAAGGTCCATAGCGAGAGTTTCAATATCGTCCCGCGCCCGCGCATGATCATCGGCATCCCCATCGAGATCACCGAGGTGGAGAAGAAGGCCGTCGAGGACGCCGCCAAATCGGCCGGCGCCCGCGAGGTCTTTTTGATCGAAGAAGCCATGGCTGCGGCCATCGGCGCCCGTTTGCCCGTCACCGAGGCGGTGGCCAACATGGTCGTGGACATCGGCGGCGGCACCACGGAGATCGCCGTCATCTCTTTGGGCGGAGTCGTCACCTATAAATCATTGCCCATCGCCGGCAATTGTCTGGACAATGACATCATCGAATACATCCGCGAAGAGTTCAATCTGCTGATCGGTGAGCAGGTGGCTGAGAGCATCAAGATTAAGATCGGTTCGGCTTTGGCCGGAAAGGAGGATATGGAGATGGAGGTGCGCGGCCGCGACCTTTTGAACGGTTTGCCCAGAGCGGTCATGGTGGATGACGGGCAGGTGCGCGAGGCTATCGCCAAGTCGCTCAACAAAATCATTGAAAACATCAAGAACACCTTGGAGGCGACACCCCCCGAGTTGGTGGCCGATATCTATGAGAACGGCATCAGGTTGTCCGGCGGCGGCGCTCTTTTGCGCGGCTTCGACAAGCAAATATCCCAGGCGACGAAGATTCCGGTGTATGTGGCCGACGATCCCTTGACTTGCGTGGTGAGGGGCCTCGGCGCTTTGTTGTCCGATGCCGAGCTTTTGGCCAAGGTCTTGACGCCGGGAAGCGAAGAGCTTTGATCGGTTAAAAGTTAAAATTGATGATTAAAAATATTTTTCACTTTTAATTTTTTAACTTTAGGCTTATTTC
>CAZPAK010000045.1:1915-5902 GCA_964584605.1 uncultured Gammaproteobacteria bacterium | reverse complement strand
ATCCTGGTAAGAGGGGTTCGACTCCCCTAAGGACTACTACTAAAACGAAAAGTCTCCGCCCAAAACGGAGATTTTTGTTTATGTGAGTGTTCCGGGTGGGAAGTCCCTGCCGGCTGATAGACGAGGAACTGACCGGAAACGAACTATCAACTGTGGATAAAATCTTTGAACAGCGACTTTTTATCTCGAAAAAAATCCATAGCACAATTTGTCCTCGCCTTCCTTATGTTGTATAATATAATTAACTGTGGAAAACTTTTGGTTCGTTAACAATTTAATATATTTAGGCAACAGCCACATTGACTGTTAAACTATGACAAACCCGAGAAGAGGGAAAATCTTCATTGGGGGAATCATAGCGTTGATGTGTTTATCACTGTTGTCCCCATCCAACACCAAAGCAGCCCCGCTTTTCGAACTGGCTCGTGACACAATCTCCGATTCTGATCTTGGCGCTACAGGTGTTACCCACGACTTTTTAGCTTCCACGACGCAAGCCATTCCCGCTAACGGATATTTCGAAATCGTCTTTCCAGCCGATTTCAGCAATGTCCTAGTGGGCAATGTGACTTGTCCGTCGAGCGGAACGCCAGGAGTCAGCGGCAACACGGTCACTTGTACCTATGGATCCGACTTAGCCGCCGGACCGTACCAAATACTAGTGGCTGATGTGACAAATCCGGCTACGGCCGGAAGCTATGTCATCAATCTGTACACCAAAAATTCCGGAGCCACTGTCATTGAAAGATCCAGCGTAGCGGTGGCGGTAATAGACGATGTGACGGTAACGGCTTCGGTCGATCCGTATCTGACATTCTTCATCTACGGTTTGGCCATATCCAGTGAAGTCAACAGCGTCATTACCACCGGCAGCTCCACTTCCCAGCTTATGGCTTTCGGGGTTTTGAGCGGCTCCGCCTCGTCCACATTGGGACAAGGCATAAGGGTTACGACCAACGCGCCGAACGGATTCATCGTTACGGTCTCCCAAGACCACAACCTTCTTTCCGGCAACGGCGCCGACATCGATTCTTTCTTGAATGGCAATCCGGCTTCGACCACGGCCTATGCCTGGGTCCAGCCGACCGTCAATATCAATGATGAGAATACCTGGGGCCATTTCGGAGTGACTTCGGACGATGATTCTTTGTCCGGAGGCGACGAATTTGGAACTTCCCTTTATAAGGGAATGGAAGGAACTGATCCTTTGACAGTCATGTATTCGACTGGACCGGCTGACGGCGCGACCGACAGCATCGGCTCCACGACCGTGGCCTACACCATCGGCATCAGCGAGCTCCAAGAGATGGGCGACTACAGCAACACACTGACCTATGTTTGCACGCCGACTTTCTAACAAGTCTCCCCAAAAGAAGTTATTATTTCACCAATAACTAAAAACACCAGCTTAAACGCTGGTGTTTTTAGTTGGAGAAATCGCTAGCACAAAAAAGAGGCGCCTTCGCGGACGCCTCTTCAAATATGCGAATCAACGACCCTCGGCCAGCTTTTCTTTGAACCAATCCACCCAAGGGATCTTGACCGGGTCCACACCATTAAGAAAGGCCAAATAAAAAGTGATCCAACTCCCGGCCTGGAGCATCTCGGCCGCCTGGCCCAGTTTGGTCTTTGATTTAAGACTCCACTCCACGATTTTGATGCCGTTCTTCTCAACCACCTGTCTGGTCAGCTCCAATCGCCTCTGAACCTCTTTGCCGCACAGCGCCGATTTGAAGAAGATGAATATCAAATGATCCTTGTTGTCCAGCGGATTTCCCAAACTTTCCAGGGCATAGTGATTCATGTCCGGCAAAACCAAATAAGAGGCTATATTTTTGCTGTTCTCGCAAAATTGATTGCGCAAGGCGTGCAGATTGCCCTCAAGGAAATCACCCCCGACCAGGAACACTTGGCGGCCCGAGGCCTCCAGGGCGACGCGCTTGGCCGGATTGTCCAGAACGCCGATGTCGAGCTTCTTCCCCGAAGCCTTGAGCTCGGCGATCACCCTCTCTTTGGCCTTATTGCCGACCTTGAGCAACCCGCCTTTCTCGAGAATCGCGATCATCCCGAAGAGCGCATAGCCCAAGGCCATGCGAGGCTGCTTGGAAGGATTGGCTATCGGATCGAAGATGAAGCCGGACAAACGCTCCTTGCGCATGAGGTCCCACAGACGGTTGTTGGAGTTTTTGGAGCTGATGACAACTATCTTGGCCTTTCTCTTCTTGGCTTCGGCGTAAGTCGAAATGGTCTCTTCGGTCGAACCGGAATAGGACGAAAGGATGAATAGAGTCTTCTTGTCGACATAATTGGGAACGACATAACCGGCTTCGATCATCATCGGAACCGATAAAACATCCTTGAAGGCCGAGGCGATGATGCGAGCGCCCAAATTGGAACCGCCCATGCCGGAGACGACCACCTTGTCCACCTTGCGATAAGAAGAGGGAATACTGAAACGCTTGGCCTGCTTGATGGCATCGCTTATCTGATCGGGCAAAAGGACGATGGATTCGGCTACGCGGCCGGAATCGAAATTGGAGATCTCCTTGATGTCATTGAGGTTCATAATATATTTGGTATTTGGTATCTGGTATTCAGTATATAGCATTCGGGTGTTTTTTGAAATATCGGGTCAAAAAACCGAATCGGCTCGATCCATGTCGGGCATTTGACTAATATGCTCATAAAAAGGCAAAATATATGAATAAAGCTCAATCGATAAAAATATGTTCAATTTCCTTCATTCATTTTTGCCGCAGGCCGTCATTGTTTCCTTCGGCCCCATCAAGGTCTATTGGTACGGACTCTTCGTCGTGGCCGGAACCATAGCCGCCCTGGCCACGACTTTAAGGTTGGCCAAAAAATTAATGTTGCCAGTCGAAAAAGTCTTCGACATCTCTTTCTATGTCGTAATCGGCGGCATCATCGGCGCCCGCATATACCACATATTCTTAGAATTGCCCTATTACTCCAAGCATCCGATGGAAATGGTGAAGATCTGGCAAGGAGGCCTGGCCATACATGGCGGCATCATCGCCGGATTGGTCATCTTGATACTGCTCTGCCGCAAAGAGAAAATCGATTTCTGGAAATTTTCAGCGGCCATCGCCCCCGGCCTGGCCCTGGGGCAAGCCATCGGCAGATGGGGTAACTACTTCAACCAAGAGCTTTTCGGCTTGCCGACCGATTTGCCTTGGGGAATACCGATCGAACTGATGCATCGCCCGATGGAATATTTGAACTATGGGTACTTCCACCCGACCTTCATATATGAATCGATCGGCAATCTGGCGATATTCGGCGTCTTGCTCTATTCGGCCATCAGATTGGCCGGCAAAGAATCAGGCAACGCCAAAATGGTCCTTTTGTCGTATTTGGCGCTCTATTCAATACTGCGCTTCTCCACCGAATTCATCCGAATCGATCAGACGGCGCTGGTCTTTGGCTGGCGCTGGCCGCAGATCTTCAGCGCCATGATCTTCATCGTTTCAGTCGCATGGATGTCCTTGATTTTAAAGGGAAAAATGAAAATAAAAAAGACCCCTTGAATTTAAAGCCTCTTTTTGATATATTTAGTTTTGAAATTCAAGCATTCGCCATTGTTTGAAAATTAAAAATTCAAAGTTGAATATTCTCTTCGCGGGTATCGTATAACGGTTATTACGCCAGTTTTCCAAACTGGACAAAGGGGTTCGACTCCCCTTACCCGCTCACTAAAACAAAAAATGACCCAAGCGGGTCATTTTTTGTTTTAGTAAATGACTGGTATTCGGGGAGTCGAACAGGTTGGAAGCGAAACAAGATTCGCGAGGGAACGAGCGAATTGAAGTTGAGCGTCGTCCCGCCTTGGCGGGACGCCAACCCTGGACAAGCGAGCGAGGAGCAATTTGGCGACGAGTGAGCGCGACAACTGCGTCAAGACAAAAAACCAAACCCAAGCGGGTCATTTTTTGTTTTAGTAAATGACTGGTATTCGGGGAGTCGAAC
>CAZPAK010000045.1:0-1815 GCA_964584605.1 uncultured Gammaproteobacteria bacterium | reverse complement strand
GAGCGAGGAGCAATTTGGCGACGAGTGAGCGCGACAACTGCGTCAAGACAAAAAATTCGACAAAACAAAAGACGCCGACCCTTCAAGGGCGGCGTCTTTTCATGGAAAGCTTTAAATCGCAATTAACAAGAATCGACAAATCCCAATGGGTCTTTAACCTGAGGTTAAAGTCTTTCCGATTAGCCGCCCTTTTCCAGTTAGACCAAAAAATGGCCGGCTGGAAAGAATTTGTCTCCACTCGACACGGGCCGAATGAATACGCCTAGGACTCCTCGCCGCACGGCCACGGCCGCAAAGGCATCGGAATCGATAGAAGAAGATATTCCGAAACTTGTTAATTTCCCTCAAAGCTTTCCGTTACTATAATAGCAAAAAAACCGTTTCTGACAAAATCGATATTTTATTTAAAATAAGCCATGAAAAAACTATTGCCAAAACAAGGCTCGCCTGGCTATAATGGAAATACCACCACTAATTGAATTCGTTGGAAAAACATGACAGAATTGGAGCCAAATTTCGACAAGCAAACACTGGACAAAATCGGCCAAGAGCCGGAAAAAAAGGAAAAGAAGCTTAAAAAAAGCCGTAAAAAATGGCTTTTGAGAAAGCTCACCTATTTCGCCATCTTCTTTGTGGCCACCTTCTTCCTTTTCTTCAACCGCGTGACCATTTCGGAGCAGGCGGATTCTTTTATTGAAAAAATACCGATCATCGGCCAACTCAGGCATTTGGCCAACAGCTCCGACCGCGAACTGAAAGGCGAAAAAGACGGCCGCATCAATATCCTCCTCTTGGGCATGGGCGGCAAAGGCCACGACGGAGGCTACCTCACCGACACCATCATGTTGCTCTCTCTGGACCCGGAGACGAAAAAGGCGTCCATGATATCTATACCGCGCGATATGTCGATACCGGTGGAAGGCTCATCGAATTGGACCAAGATCAACAACATCAACGCCTTCGCCGAAGTCAAAGAATCCAATTCCGGCGGATTGGCCATCTCCCAAGCCCTGTCCGACATCCTGGAGCTGCCCATAGACTACTATGTTCGCGTCGATTTCGAAGGCTTCAAGAACATAGTGAATAAAATCGGCGGCATCGAAGTCAATGTCGAAAAATCTTTTGACGATTACATCTACCCAATATCTGGCCGCGAGGACGACCCCGACTACTACTCGCGTTTCGAGCACCTGCATTTTGATAAAGACTGGCAAAAAATGGACGGCGACCTGGCCCTCAAATACGCCCGCTCCCGCCATGGCAGCAACGGCGAGGCCTCGGATTTCGCCCGCGCCAAAAGACAGCAGCTGGTCATACAGGCGGCCAAGGAAAAACTGCTCAAAGCCAACACTCTGCTCAACCCCGTGACACTTACCGGAATAATCACTGAACTCAACGAGCACATCAGCACCAACCTCAAAACCTGGGAAATGATAAAACTGTGGTCGAATTTCAAAGACATCGGCCGAGAGGACATCATCTCCAAAGTGCTGGACAACAGCCCCGGAGGACTGCTCAGGGCCACCATCAACGAACAGGGATCCTATGTTCTGCTGCCGACGAACGGCGATTTTTCAGAGATACGATACTTGGTCCAAAACATCTTTCAAGAAGCGCCCAAAGAAGAAAAGGCCACTATCGTCACCGAGAGATCGAAGCTCAAAATCCTCAACGGCACCTGGATCAACGGACTCGCCAATCGAACCTCCATGGACATGGAAAAATACGGCTTCGACATAGTCGGCGTTGGCAATTCCAGCCGCCGCAACTTCGAAAAATCGATCGTCTACGACCTGGCCTTCGGGGAAAAGATGA
>CAZPAK010000044.1:0-5923 GCA_964584605.1 uncultured Gammaproteobacteria bacterium | reverse complement strand
GTTGCATACTTATCTTTTTTTCAATCCGGTCTCTTATGTCGCTCAGACTTTCGTGCCCGGGCAAGGCAATGTCAGCGCCATCTCTCTCTATGGGCGCCGCGACGGAGCTTTCACTCTTCGCCTCTGCGAGGGCGATCTGAATCTTTCTTCGGGCATCGAGCCCAATTGGAATTGCGATCTGCCCGGACAAAGACTGTTGTCAGAGACCTTCTTTCCAGTCGGAACCTTTCCTCCTTGCACCGGCAATCCGATTTCGCCCAACCCCTGTTATGGCAGCCCGGTGTTCACTAAATTGTCTTTGCCTTCGCCGGTCGCAGTGGAGCCGGGCAAGACGCATTTTTTCATCCTTTGGGCGTCGAAGATCACTTTGATAGGCACCCGGACCGATAATTGGCTGGCATCCGATTATCCTTTCGGGCATTATTACAACAACACCTTTGTTGCCGGCGATTTTCTTTTTAAGACTTATTTTATCGATAATTAGCCATTTTTCGTTTTTTGTTGACAAAAAGCCATAGAATATTAAAATACGCTTAGATCTTTGTTCGCGGTCAAGAAGGCCGAGAAAAGGCGGAAGAAGGGGGTTTGTATGAAAGGCGAGGTCTATGAGAAAAAGTGCGTTTTGATCAATGAGCATGGCATCCATGCTCGCCCCAGCAGTCTGATAGTGGCAACATCGGTAAAACTGGGCGTTCCTCCGAACACGGTTTTCATCGAGGATGTCTCCGAAGGCTGTCAGGCCGATGTCACCAGCATCATGAGCATTATGATGCTGGCCGCTGCCCGCGGCACTGAATTGCGGATTTTTACCCACGAAACGAATCAGCATCGAGCGGTCGATGAATTGACCGAACTGATCGGTAAAATGGAATTCGATTGATTCTCTGGTGTCGTCCCCGGGCCCTTCTCTGATGCAGAGGAGGGCTTTTGTCGATATCCTGTCTTGAGCATATTGAAAAACCTCTCGAAATACATGCGAGCCACGCTCAAAGGAAAGTCGTCTGAAGATTTTTTGATTGACTTTTGGCGCTTTTTAGCCAATAATGGATATATGAAAATAACTCTGAACAAAGGGCGTTTGGATATCAATCCGGACTTTTTTTTGCGGCGGGCGGGCTATGGCCAAATATCCAGTTACCATACGGGAAAGACCAGTTATGTCCGTCGTTTTTCGCGCGACCATTATCCTCGTTTCCATCTGTATTATGAAAAGACCTCCGATCGGATAATCTTCGATCTGCACCTCGATCAAAAACAGGCCAGCTATAAGGGGGCCGATCACGCTCACAACGCCGAGCACGACGGTCCGGTCGTCGAGGCGGAGATCGATCGCTTGAAGGCTCTGCTTAGGCAGTTCGCCGCCTCCGGTACGACCGGCTATGAGAATGTCTCGGGCGGGGAGGATTGGGAGCGGGATTTGGCCAAGGAGCTGGCCGAAGATCCGGCCCGTCTGCCAAGTGAAGGCCCGACTTCCGGAAATCGCGGAACTTTCGGCATGAAGGATATGTCGGACAGCCGGCCGGCCGAAGAGAAGAAAGGTTTTTTGGGCAAACTGTTCGGGCTTTGACGGCCTGATATGTTTGCGGCGATTCAAAAAGTCTTCCCAGAAGACGCTCGATTTTTTCCAACGAAAAATCTCGCTCTGCTTTTCTCCGATTTTCCCCCGCCGTCGGTGGGGGACCAAGCAAAATCGTCGAAAAAAGCTTTTGGGAAGACTACTCGAATCACCCCTGGCGTATTTCTAAAATAATCGTCAAGATGCAGATATCCGATGAAATAAAATCAAGGCTGGACATCGTCGATGTCATCCGCGAATATGTGCCCAACCTCAAGGCGGTGGGGATGAATTTTTCGGCGCTCTCGCCCTTCAAGCGCGAGAAGACGCCGTCTTTTTTCGTTTCGCCGGACAAGCAGATCTGGCATTGTTTCTCCACCGGCAAAGGCGGCGATGTCATTTCTTTCGTCATGGAGATGGAGGGCTTGTCCTTCGTCGAGGCCTTGCGCGTTTTAGCCCCCAAGGCCGGAGTCACTTTGAAGCGGGAGAATCCGGAGATATCCTCTAAGCGGAATCGCTTGTTGGACATCATGGAATCGGCCAGCTCTTTTTATCATCAGATTTTGATGGATTCGCCCTTGGCCGCCGCCGCGCGCCAATATGTCTTTGAAAAGAGAGGCATGTCCGAGAGGACGGCCATCGATTGGCAGGTCGGCTATTCGCCGGACTCTTGGGACGATTTGATAGGTCATTTGAAGAAGAAGGGCTTTGCCGAGGCCGAGATCTTCGCCGCCGGGCTGGCGTCCAAAAAAGAGGGCCGCAATTCGTTCTACAATCGTTTTCGCGGCCGCATCATGTTCCCGATCTGCGATGTCAACGGAGATGTCGTGGCCTTCACCGCCAGAGTGTCTCCGGAAAAGGAGAAGACAGAAGTCATGGGCAAGTATGTGAACAGCCCCGAAGGCATGCTCTATAGCAAGGGCAAGGTCGTCTTCGGCCTGGACAAGGCCAAGATGGCCATCAAGGAGGCCGGCTATGCCATTGTGGTCGAAGGGCAGATGGATTGCATCAGCGCCCATCAGGCCGGCTTCAAGAATGTCGTCGCTTCATCCGGCACCGCCTTCACTGTCGAGCAGTTGAAATTGATAAAACGCTATTCTTCCAATATCGTTTTTTGTTTCGATATGGACGAGGCTGGACAAATGGCTGCCGATCGCGCCATCCGTGAGGCCATGGCCGCCGAATTCAACATCAAAGTCATCACCTTGCCGGAAGGCAAGGACCCGGACGAACTGATCAGAAAGGATGTGGAGGCCTGGAAGGAGTCGGTCAAGGGTTCTAAACATGTGATGCAATATTATTTCGATAAGACTTTTGCCGATTTCGATCGCAAGGAATCGGAGGGCAAGCGCGAGATCGCCCGCCGCATCTTGCCGGTCATCGGACGCTTGAAAGACAAGATAGAACAGGATCATTGGCTCAAAAAAATGGCCCAAGAGCTGGATGTCACCGAAAATGCTTTGCGCGAAACATTGTCCGCGGCCCTCAATAAAGAGAAAAAGCCGTTTTTAAGGCAGGAGCAGGTCGCGACGAGCGAGGACCATGTCCGGCATCAGAGTCGAGAAGAGAAGGTTTCTCAGGCCTTCCTAAGTTTGATAATCAAATTTCCGGCGTTGATGGGCTATGCGATGGATAAAATGATGATCGATCATGTGTTCGGATCGGAGAATAAGCTGTTTTACAGAAATCTGATAATCTATTATAATGATGTAATCGGCGGTCAATCGTCGGAAGTCGGCGAGAAATGGTTTGAATACGCCTCTTTCCGTGATTGGCTGAACGATCAGCATGGCGGTCGGGATGACGACGGCCAGTTTAAGTTATTGGAAAAGTTGGCCATCGTGGCCGATCGTGATTTCGTCGATTTCGGATTGGATAAGGCCAAAAATGAGATGATGCTTTTCGTCAGATCGCTCAAGGAAGCCTATTATTCCGTTTTATGCCGGGAGAAAGAACGGGCCATCGCGGAGGAGGAGAGGGCTGGAAATCAATCCGCCGCGGCCAAATTGTTCGAGGAGCTGGCGCGCTTGAAGGAAGAGAGTCGAGCCACTTTGGGCGATGATCTGTCTTAAGGGACTGCCGCCGCGAGATCGCATGGTCTCTTGGCGATAGTTTCTTAATCGTTTTCGTTTTCGGAACGCTGCTCGGGGCGAGGTTCTATCCCGCCTTCAGCTGTCGTGATCGGCGCGAAAACCAAAAAAATGGACAAAAAGAAAAAGATCTCTCCGTCTAAGAAGACGGCCAAGAAGGTCGCGCCCAAAGATTCAAAGAAGAAGCGGCCGGCCAAGGCCAGCGACTCCAAACGGCCGGCTTCGAACAAGGTTGCCAAACCGGCTCCTTCGAAGGAGCCTCTTCCGGGGCTGCCAAAGCCCAGTGAGGAGCAGGTCAAGAATCTCATAAACAAAGGAAGAATGAGAGGTTTTTTGACCGAAACCGAGATTTTGTATTTTTTCCCGAACATCGAAGACTATGTCTATGACTACGAGATCTTTTTGGGCGATGTTGAGAGCAGCGGAATTCAGATAATCGAAGACACCGGGCGTATTTTGGACATGGCCGATATGGCCGCCAAAAAAGTCGAGCCTGTCAAAGGCAAGAAAGAGAGGAAATCGCTTTTGTCCTCCACTGTCGATCTGTCAAAATTGAGCTCCGACTCCATCCAGATGTATCTCAAAGAGATTGGCCGCGTGCCTCTTTTGACCACTAAAGAGGAGGTTGAGCTGGCCAAAAGGAAGGAGAAGGGCGAGTACCAGGCCGAAAGGAAGTTGATCGAGGCCAACTTGCGTTTGGTCGTCTCCATAGCCAAGAAATTCGCCGGCGCCAAGGGCCTTTCGCTTTTGGACTTGATCCAAGAGGGAAACATCGGTCTTTTCAGGGCCGTCGAGAAATTTGAATACAGGAAAGGCTATAAGTTCTCCACTTACGCCACTTGGTGGATTCGCCAGGCCATCACTCGCGCCTTGGCCGACCAGTCCCGCACCATCCGCATCCCGGTCCACATGGTCGAGACCATCAATAAGTTCCAGCAGGTCGAGCGCCGCTTGATCCAGGATCTTGGGCGTGAACCTTTGCCGGAAGAGATCTCTTCGGAAATGGGCGAGGATTTGGACAAGATCAAGTACATCATGAAGATATCCCAGGATACCATTTCGCTCGAGACCTCGGTCGGCGACGATGATGAGGATTCCGTGCTCGAGGACTTCATCGAGGATGTGAAGAATGTCGCCCCCGACCGCAGCGCCGCCTTGAAGCTTTTGAAGGATTATGTTAAGAACATCGTCGCCAATCTCTCTCCGCGCGAACAGAAGATTTTGGAGATGCGCTTCGGGCTCATAGATGGAGTGGCCCATACTCTGGAAGAGGTCGGCCAAGAGTTCGATGTCACTCGCGAACGCATCCGCCAGATCGAGGCCAAGGCCTTGGAGAAGATCAAAAAAGACGATGCCATCAAGAAACTTCGCGATTATTGAAGTTTGGTAGTTGGTAGTTGGTAGTTGGTAGTTCTTCTTCTAGTTGTCATCCTGAGCGCAGCGAAGGATCTATTCCTATTTTTCCTTTCTTCTCTGTCATTCCCGCGACCGCGTGTCGCCATAGCTTTAGCGGCGGCACAAAGCGGGAATCCAACGTCCACTTAGACCGTGCTAAAAGAAGCATATTTTGATTGTATTGTTTTTGATTTTGGGTTTAAAAAATTGAGAATTGTTTCAAAATTCAAAATTTAGAATTCAAAATTCCATCCCTATGCGCAAAGCAATAATTGTCGCCTTGCTTGCTGTCTGCCTGACCATACCGGTCGCGGCTTCGGCCTTCAGTTTCGTCGATGCCTTCAATTATGGCAAGAGGATCTTTAAGATTGGCGAAAAAAGACCCATTCCGCCGGTCGTGGACGAAAAGAAGATAGACCGATCGCTGTCGGTCGACATCCGCTATGACCGGAAAGAGAAATATCGAGTCTGGAAGCAGGCCTATGAGGACGGCGACATAACCCCGATTTTCCAAGACAAGGACAATTTAGTCTTCAGCGAAGAAGAGCTCAATTATTTCTCTCAAAAGGAGTATGACACCGCTTCGACCAGCATAGTCCGAGATTTGAAGATAGATTTGGTGCCGGGCGCGATAAGGGTCAGCGGCTATTCTTTCGCCAGGATGTTCAAGGGCAATTTTTCCGGAGAGATAAAGCTGTTGAACGGAGTGGACGGAATATATCCCAAGGTGGTCAAGGCTCGATTGGGCAAGATCTGGATACCGTCGTTCTTCCTCGACAACATGGTCAAGCAAGAGACCAAAAGCCTGAAGAGCTTCCTATATTCGGACAAAGACCACAAGAATCTGGAAGTGGTGATCGATGATGATAGGTTAGAATTGAAA
>CAZPAK010000043.1:0-5983 GCA_964584605.1 uncultured Gammaproteobacteria bacterium | reverse complement strand
TTGTCATTCCGAGCGCAGTCGAGGAATCCCTTTCTGTCCAGTTTGTTCGTCGGCAGGCAAGGGGAGCTTTGTTTTTATTGACTATAAACCATAAAAGATGTAAATTAATCTTTCAATCAGTGGCCGTGATTTTTTAAAAATAAGCGTTATATGGATATAAATAAAACAATCATATTATGAACAAGTCTAAAGTTCTCAACTTCGCCGCCATGGCGGCCATCGCCGCTTTGGTCGTCAGCAACGCGCTGACCGTTTATCTTTTGATCTCCAAGGAAAGGTCCGTTCAGCCTACTGAACAGGCCGATGTTTCAGCTGTCGCTTGCCAGGGATCCTCTTGTCTCGCTCCTGATGACCTTGAAGAGGGGTCTGCCGAAGAAGCGATCGTCGAAGAGGAGGTCGAGGAAGAATTCGCCGAAGCGGAGGAAAGACATGTCGACATCGGCTACTATGAGGCCGAGAAGGCCGAGATCTATGCCACCAGCGGGCCGAAATTCGTCGTTCCGGCCGGCATGAAAAGATTGAATGTGACTTGGTTCGATGGCGGCCTATCGGCCGATCGCGAATTTTTCCTGCCTTCCTATAAGCCATTGTCTTCGTTGAGCGTGGCTTCCTATGAAAAGATCTTCAATATCGTCGGAGAATATGGAGATTTTAATGCTTGGTATATATATAAGGTCGGAGAGATCGCTTCCTCCAGCGAGAGATATGCCGGCCAGGACATCTTCAGTGTCATTTTGAGCTGTGAGGCTTTCGATTGCAGTTCGTCCTTTGGCGGCGGCTTGGTGGTCGCCGACAAGGATTCTTCCAGCTTGGTCATCCTTTCTCGCTATTCCGACGGCCAGCAAGCCGAGCTTAAAAAGATAATCGGCAGCAGCATCTTCAAAGAAGACAAGGCCGCCTATATCGCCGAATTGGAGAATCCTGAAAAGATAGATTTGCCGGGAGCCAAGGGGAAATTGGTGAAAACTTCCGACATCTTCCTTCCTTCTTTCAACAAAGACGGCTTGCTTTATCATGGCGAAGATTATGTCACTGAGGCGGCCAATGGCAAGAGGGTGTATCTTTATCAGGATGGTTGCTTTAGGGTTTACAACGACAACGGCAGCTATTCGACCTATGAGTTCGACTATCCTTTTTCGGTCAGTGCCTATGGTGAGGTTTTGGACCTGACTTTCAATGACGGAACGGAAAACAAGAGTGATTACATAGGCCTTAATGTCGGCGGTTGCGGCCCGCGCGGTTGCGGTCGAATCCTTGGTCTTGATGACGAAGCCGTGAAAGAAGCGGGAATCTTTGGCAATGGCGACAAAGCCTACGAGTTAAACTTCAACTCTCTTCCGGAGGGAAAGGACAACATCCTTGCCAATACTTATGATAATGCCTATTTCTTCGACAAAGAGAAGCCGAGTATGGAAGATTTTTTGGCCAGCCATCCTTTGGTGCTTTGGAAGAT
Organism: uncultured Gammaproteobacteria bacterium; assembly: GCA_964584605.1. Lineage (GTDB taxonomy): Bacteria > Patescibacteriota > Patescibacteriia > Patescibacteriales > WJLG01 > JBAZHE01. Next base: position 4,530 of record CAZPAK010000043.1, on the reverse strand, counting down.
GCCGATAGCTGATTATTATCTGGGTTTTTTGAAGGCTGATTTCATGCCGGCCACGGAATGCGGCAAGCCGGTCATTTATCTTTATCCGGAAAAAGAAAGCGATGTTAAGGTCCAAGTCGAACCTAATGGCGGATTTTCGATTACCGATCCGATTTACGGCGCCGACGGCTGGCTGGTTAGGGCCGATACTCAAAGCAATCTTTATAATTACGCCGACGGAAAAAATTACCCATATCTTTTTTGGGAAGGCAAGGCCGTCTATTATGAGCGTCCGACCAAGGGCTTTGTTGTAGCTCGTGAAAACGTTGATAGTTTTTTGGATGAAAAATTGGCCAAGCTGGGCATGGTCGGCAAGGAAATTACTGATTTTAAAGAATTTTGGGCGCCAAAAATGACTGAAAAGCCATATTATTTCGTTACTTTTTTACCCAAGGCCGAATTTGACGCACTCGCTCCAATGAAGGTTGAGCCAAGGCCAAGAACCGTTATCCGCGTCTTTATGGATTATCAAGGATTAAATGATCCGATAACTGTTGAAGAGCCAGTTATTGAAACTCCGGTCAGAAAAGGTTTCACCGTAGTGGAGTGGGGCGGAGCGCTGGGGAGGAATTAGCAATTAGCAATTAGCAATTAGTTCTCTTCTTATTGTCATTACCGTCCGCCTTGCTGATGCCTGGGTGAGGCAGGCGAAGACGGGAACTTTGATTGATTTGCCTTATCTGTGGGCATTAAAAAATTCGGGCAAGGCCGCAGCCGTAAAGGCCGTGCAAAATCTCGTTGTCCGAAGTCTGTCGGTAATCCGACGGACAAGTATAGGGATTTTGCTAGGCTTTATAGGCGAAGGCCACGAATTTTTTCTGCCCGCGATTTTTTGGTACTTTTTTCTAAAAAAAGTACAGCCAAGAATGTGCCTTAGATTGATTGATAAAAAGTAATGACCAAAAAACCAGTCTTTATTCTATCAATTTTAGCAGCCCTGCTTGTCCTTCAAGTCGGGCTGCTTTGCTTGAGCTTTGAGGTCTTTCATCATCATCGTCCGGGGCCGGAGGCCAAAAAGGAAAGATTGCTTTTACGGACTTTCTATGAAGGGCCGACGATCTACGACTCTTTTTATTCGGCCGGAGCCTCTCAGGTCATTGAGCCGGAGAGAGAGGTCGTGGCCGGCATAATCCCTCATCACTTGATCGTCGGCGACAAGATCGCCGCTTTTTTCCTGGGCTTGGAAAAAGAAGATTACGATACCGTCATCCTTCTTTCACCCAATCATTTCAATCTGACTTCGAAGCGGATTATAATCTCCGGCGTCGATTGGCAGACTCCTTATGGCCGGTTGGAGACGGATGAGCCTTTGGCCAGGAGCATCGCCAGCTCCACCGGTTTTCTGTATTTGGAGGATGGGGGATTGGCGCGCGAGCATGGGGTCAATTATGAGACTCCTTTCATCAAAAGGAGCTTTCCTGATGCTAAATTGGTGGCCGTGATCATCAAGAAAGAGGCTAAAAAAGACGACTTGGACAGATTGGCGCTGGCCATAGGCTATGCTTCCTCCGGAAAAAGAGTATTGGTTTTGGCCAGCATCGATTTTTCCCATGACCTGACGGCCGACCAGGCCGATGCCGAAGACAGGGTCAGCAATGAGGTCATCGGCGGTCTTTCTTTGGAAAGATATGAAGAGATAAGGGCCGATTGTCCGGCCGCTGTCTATGCGGCTATGAAATATGCCTCTTTGTCCGGGGCGCAAGAGCCAAGATTGCTTTGGAACACTAACTCCAGCCGATTGATAGATAGGCCGCAAGAGGCGGGCGTTAGTCATAACTTTTATTATTTTTTGCGGTAAAAAGAGCCAAAATTGACTTGTGGCCGGCATCTGTTAAAATAAAGTTAGCCAATTTTAAAATGAAAATTGGAGTTATTTTTGTATTATTGTCATTGCGAGGAGCGCTGCCACGAAGTAATCCGGCCTTTGGCAATAAAAGCTCTTGGATTGCCACGGCCCGATTGCGGGCCTCGCGATGACAAATTAAATACCTAATCACCTAAGCCCAATTGCCAATTGCTAATTTCTAATTGCCAATTGCCGACCGCCACTCCTATGTCTCAAAAAACCTATCTTTGGATATTGAAGATCGGATCGTTGTCTTCTTTCGTTTGCGTGCTTTTCGTCTTTCGCGACTGGCTGTTCCCCTTCATCACTTCCAAGCAAATCCCTTTCAATATATTGACGGAGGTTTTGTCGGTCTTTTGGCTGGCCTTCATAATCAAATTTCCGCAATGGAATCCTTTCGGCAAATTGGCCGGAAAGGCGACCAAAAATTTGGTGACTTGGGGGCTTTTGGGCTTCTTAGCCGCCCTCATCGCTTCTTTGTTCGTTTCGGTCGATTTCAACTTGAGCATGTGGGGAGATGTCGAAAGAATGCTCGGCGTCTTCCATATCCTGCATTTCGGCCTATTGTATTTGATCATTATCACGGTTTTCCGCGATAAGAGAGACTGGAAGCTTCTTTTTGGCGTGGTCCTGGCCTTCGCCCTGGCCGTGGCTTTCAGGGGAACCAACGATTCCAAGAGCACCATCGGCAACAATGCCTATACCGCCGCTTTGATGATGTTCGGGGCCTGGTTCGTCTTTTTACTTTTTTTCCTCAATCATTTTTCCGGCAAGAAGAATGATTATTTCAAGTGGCTTTATTTTTTGGCCTTGCCGTTGCTTTTGTTCGTCATGAAGAAGACCGATACCTCCGGCGCCTTCGTCGGCACCGGCGTCGGCTTGATAACCTTTGTCTTCTTGTTCGGAATCACCAACAAGGTCAAGAAGGTCAAGATCGCGGCCTGGGTCGTCCTGGCTTTGATCGCCGGCTTTTTTGCGGTCTATTATGCCAATATCAACAACCAGTCTTTCCTGAAGATATCGATTTTGAACAACATCTCTTTGCAAAAGAATACTTTTCAAACTCGCTTGATCTCTTGGAACGCCGCTTGGCAGGACTTCAAGAATCACCCTGTCCTGGGGGTCGGGCATGGCAACTATGCCGTGATATTCGATAAATATTTCGATCCAAAGTTCTATAATTATTCCCGCGGCGAGACCTACTTCGACCGCGCCCACAACAACATAATCGATATCGCCTCCACCACCGGCTTGGTCGGTCTCCTGATCTATCTGTCGATCTTCGCTTTCGTCGGCTTCTATCTTGTCAAAGCTTTGCGCCGCGGGCGCATCAATGGCACGGAATTCGCTTTTTGGGGCTCTTTGTATGTGGCTTATTTCGTGCAGAACTTGGTCGTCTTCGATTCTTTCGTCACCTATCTGTGCTTGATGGCCGTCCTGGGCTACACTCATTGGCTGGCCAACACCGACGAGGACGATGGCAATGAGAGGGCCCTGCTTTCGATCGGCGGAAATAATGAGATGGTGGATAAGGAGATATATTCTTGGGTCGGAATAGGAGCTTTGATGTTATTCGTCGTCTTTCAATACAACATCGCTGTCGCCGGGATGCTCAGTGGAGTGATCAAGGGACAGCAAACCATCGGCTCCGGCCAATTTTTGAAAGGGTTCGAGATATATCGGGAAGCTTTGTCCAAAAACACCGTATTGGATCGCGACGGCCGCTCGATGTTTATCAAAGCTTATTCTTCCAGAATCGGCGATGTGGCCAAGCTTGAAGCCAAGGACGCGGATAGGGTGGTGGATTTCGCCATAGAGATGGGTGAGAAGAATGTGGCCTATAATCGAGGCGACAGTATGATGGAGATGGAACTGGCTCGCGTCTATGACGCTTCTTCAAGGTTGGTCAAAGACGAGGCTAAGAAGCAGGAGTATGCCGAAAAGGCCCTGGCGGGCGTGGAAGAATCCATCAAGGCCAGCCCCAAAAGGATACCCTTGTATTTCATCAAGACTCAGTTTTTGGTCGGATTGGGGAGAATGGACGAAGGGATAGCCAGCTTGGAATACGCCGCCACCTTGAACGATGACTTCTTTGAGACTTTTTGCCAGCTTGGGCAGGTATATATTTTGAAGAGCGGGATGGAAGGGGAGGAGGACAAGTCAGGTTTGCGCGAAAAAGGCTTCGCGGCCCTGGACAAATGCTTGAACAACGGCGGCGGCGACATGCTGGCCGTTGAAGGCGTGATTGCTCAAGCCATCAACTATTATTCCGAAAAACAAGACTTGGACAAAGTCATCCAGCTGTATGAGCAGTTGGTCAACTTCCGCCAGAAGGATGCGACCGTTTGGAAGAATATGGCCCTGCTTTACGCTCAGAGCGGCAACATCGACCGGGCTGAGAAGGCGGCCAATGTGGCGGCCCAGATCGACCCTTCGCTGCGCAATGATGTGGATGAGTTTATCAGGCAGATCAAGAACAAATAGCAATTGGAAGTTGGCAATTAGCAATTGGTGAGAAAAAACCATTCGACATTTTTATCGGATGGTTTTTATATTATTTTTATATTATTTGGAATTATGTTATAATAAGGTTAGCAAAATAAATTTTTTGGTTTTTTGGCCGCTAATTGCTAGTTGCCATTTAC
>CAZPAK010000042.1:0-6006 GCA_964584605.1 uncultured Gammaproteobacteria bacterium | reverse complement strand
CTTTGTCATTACAAGCGAATCCCTTTTGGACATAGCAATGTTTAGTTTGACAAAGTCCTTCAAATAATCTATTATTTTTTAAGCGCTAAAAGAAGCGTTTTTTGATTACAGCAAGATGTATTTGGGAGATCGTCCAACGGTAGGACATCTGCCTCTGGAGCAGAGAATCATGGTTCGAATCCATGTCTCCCAGCAAAAATAAAGAAAGCGGCATTTGCCGCTTTCTTTATTTTTGTTTGCGAAGACAGGTTAACCATGCGATTGCGGCCGACTTTTTTACTTAAAATCAAATAGCTTGGCAGGGGGCGGTTTAATTATGGTATAAGCCAATTCGATTTTTAGTGGGCCTTGGCCCTTCGAATCCATGTCTCGTGAGCAATAAAATAAAACCCCGACTTCATGTCGGGGTTTTATTTTTATTATTTTGAGAACATGGATGAGAAGTTTATACCCCGGAGCCCGCCCCGCCGCGGCGGGGCGAAAAAGGCGGAGGGGTAAATCCATGTCTCGTGAGCAATAAAAACAAGACCGACCTTCCTGGTCGGTCTTATGTTGTATTTGTAGGTTTTCTGTGCTAACATCTCAATAAGATGTAATGCTTTTCAGTATTTTTCGTATCATTACTTCAACGCTTTGGGGCGTTTTTTGTTTTAAATCCATGAAAGGAAGTTTCAAAAAGACATTGAGGGTGTTTTGGAACCGTCTCACCGGCATGAGATGGGAGTTTTTCATTTTGTCTTTTTTGGCCGTTTTGGGCACTTTGGCCAACACTGCCGTACCAATATTCTTAAAAAGGATCGTCGATTCCATTTCGGCCGGAGGTAGCGCCGAGATCGCCTATCGGGCCGCGATCTTCTTCTTGCTGGTCGCCGGCGGCATCGAGGTCTTGCGCTGGGCCATCAACCGTTGCCAGTCTTTTTGGTATATAAGGTTCCTGGCCCGCTTGATGGCCAAGATCGCGAATACCAGCTTTGAATATCTGCACCGCCACTCCTTCTCTTTCTTCTCCAACAATTTTTCCGGCTCTCTGGTCAAAAAGGTCAATTACCTGACCAGGGCGGCCGAAGACATCTTTGACAATTATCTTTGGGCCTTGATCCCGATGATCGTCAACACGGTGGTGATATTGATAGTGCTGTTCTTCCGTGACAGTCTGCTCGGAATCGGCATCTTGGTCTGGCTCTCGATATTCTTCACCACCAGCGTGATCTTCTCCAATTGGAAGTTCAAGTTCAATGTCATCGCCGCCGAGGCGGTCTCCAAGACCACAGGGTTCTTGGCCGACACCATCACCAACTTCTCCAGTTTGAAGCTGTTCAACGAGTACAAGCGCGAGGTCAAAGGCTTCGCCGAGTTGCAAGAGGAGGTGAGAGGGAAGAATGTCTTCACTTGGAGCATGGACGAGGTGTTCAACAGCCTTTCTTCTCTGTTGATGATAGTTTTGGAGGTCGGCATATTGTGGTTCTCGATCGTCCTATGGCGCCGGGGCGTTTTCGCTCCTGGCGATTTCGTCTTGGTCCAGTCCTATGTCATCATAATCATCGGCCAGTCTTGGCAGTTCGGCAGGATGCTTAGGAATTTCTATCGTTCTTTCTCTGACGCCGAAGAGATGGTCGAGATACTCAAGACCGATCCCGAGGTTCAGGATGTCCATGACGCCAAGGGGTTAAAAGTCGAGAAGGGAGCTATCGAATTCAAGAAAGTCGGTTTTTGCTATCATGAGACGCGCAAGGTTTTGGAAGATTTTAATTTGGCTATCAAGGCGGGCGAGAAAGTGGCTTTGATCGGGCCTTCGGGCGCCGGCAAGACCACGGTCGTCAAATTGCTCCTGCGCAATTTTGACCTGACTTCTGGTCAAATATTTATTGACGGCCAAGACATCGCCAAAGTTACTCAGGAAAGTTTGTGGGCCGGTATTTCACTGGTGCCGCAGGATCCGGTGTTATTTCATCGCACTTTGGCCGAGAACATTGCCTATGGCAGACCGGAGGCGACTACGGACGAGATAGTCGAGGCTTCGAAACAAGCGCATTGCCATGAGTTTATTTCCAACTTGCCGGAAGGCTATGGAACTTTTGTCGGCGAGCGCGGCATCAAATTATCCGGCGGTGAACGCCAGCGCGTGGCCATCGCTCGCGCCATCCTGCGCAACGCGCCGATCTTGATCTTGGACGAAGCCACTTCGAGTTTGGATAGCGAGTCTGAGGCCCTGATTCAGGACGCGTTGGAAAGGTTGATGAAGGATAAGACCGTCATCGTCATCGCCCATAGGCTTTCGACCATCCGTGAGATGGACAGGATAATCTTCATCGACGAGGGCAAGATAAAAGAGGAGGGCAAGCACGAGGATTTGGAGAAGAAAGAAGGCGGGTTGTATCGAAGGCTTTGGGAGATACAGGCTTGCGGTTTTGTGAGTGAGTGAAGAATTTGAGTATAATCATCATGATCGTCGTCGGCGCGCTTCACTGAAGCGGCCGGGCACGGTTTCGCGCAAAGCGCGAAGAGACCGCGAAGTGTAGCAATGAACCGCCGCGCTGGAGGCGGCGAATGGTAGCCGATGATGATCATGATGATGATTAAATACCCTACGAATCTATGAAATACGATGTCATAGTAATCGGCGGAGGGCCGGCCGGCATGATGGCGGCCGGACGGGCGGCGGAGAACGGCGCCAAAGTTTTGTTATTGGAAAAGAATAAGTCTTTGGGGAAGAAACTGCTTTTGACCGGCAAGGGCCGCTGCAATATCACCAATAAAATCGAAAGCACCAAAGAATTGGTCGAAAAGTTCGGCCCCAAGGGCAAATTCCTTTACGCTTCTTTTAATGTTTTCGGTCCGGATCAGACGATCGCTTTTTTTGAAGGCCGAGGCCTGAAAACCAAAGTCGAACGAGGCGGCCGAGTCTTCCCCGAGAGCGACAATGCCAAAGATGTCTTGGATTGTCTGGTGCGCTATTTGAAGGCCGGAGGCGTCAAAATAATGGCTGGCGCGGAAGTTCAGAAAATCGTCGCCGAGGGCGGTCATATCGAGAAGTTGATTTTGCGTGGCGGCGAAGAGCTGGCCGCTGATAATTATGTTATCGCCACCGGCGGCTTGTCTTATCCGGGCACCGGTTCGACCGGCGACGGCTATAAATGGCTCAAAGAGCTTGGCCACAGCATAAACGAACTTTCACCGGCTTTGACCGCCATCTCTTTGAAAGGCGGTATACCTAAAAAACTCGAAGGTTTGAGTCTTAAAAATGTCGAAATAAGCCTTTGTCAAGATAATAAAAAAGTCGACGCTCGCTTTGGCGAGGCCATTTTCACTTCCACCGGTTTGTCCGGTCCGATAGTTTTGGATTTGAGCAAAGAGGTTGGCAAGGTTTTGTCGGCCGGCAAGGCGTCTTTGAAAATAGATTTCAAACCGGCTTTGGATTTTAAAGAATTGGATGCCCGCTTGCTGAAAGATTTTCAAGTGTTGAGTAAAAAGATGTTCAAGAATTCCCTCGACGAGCTGTTACCGCAAAAAATGATTCCGGTCATCGTCGAACTGTCCGGCATCTCCCCGGAGAAGAAGACCGCCCTAATATCGAAAGAGGAGCGCAAAAACTTGGCCCATCTTCTAAAAGAGTTTACTTTTGAGGTGGAGGCTCTTGATGGATATTCCCATGCCATCATCACTGCGGGCGGAGTGGAATTGAAGGAGGTCGATCCCGGAACTATGAAATCGAAGATCGTCGATAATCTATCTATAGTCGGCGAGGTTCTAGACCTTGACGGTCCGACCGGCGGCTATAATCTCCAGGTTTGCTGGTCGACAGGGCAAATTGCCGGAGACAGGCGTTAATATTGACTATTTGTCTAAAAAGTTGTAATACGAAAGCAAACTGGAAAGCATCTTCTTTAAGCCTTCCAGGCTCATTGAAAACAAAACACCACAAGGGGGTTGTGAATGAGAAAGAGTCTGATTCTTTCGGTTTCAGTCTTGGCCGCCTGCTTGGCGACGGCTCGCGCCGATTCCATTTCCGGAACGGTCATTGATTCTTCATCGTCTTTGCCCATCAAGGGCGTCAAGGTTAAGGTTTCCGGCTCTTCGCTTGTCGACTCCGCTTTAACCGATTCGTTGGGTCGTTTTTCTTTGCAAGTTTCTCTTCCGGTCGGTATTGCTTCGATGGCTGGACAAAAGATTAAAGCGCAGACATCTTTATCTGTTAGGAACGGCTCCTTTTTTTGGCAGGGCGCGTCTTCGCGTTTGTCGATTCAGGTTTTGAACGCTGCGGGAAGAAGGGTTTTTTCAGCGGCCGCCAATTCTCCTTCCGGCTCGTTTAATTTGCCGAACATGGCCACCGGCCTTTATTTGATTAAATTCAATCTTGGCGATCGGGTCGAGACCCATCGTTATTTGAAGTTATCGAATACTTCCGCTTCCTTGCTTGGAAACGCGGAGGTCGAGGTTGCGCCATCGGCTTTGGCCAAGCAAGCCGCGGTTTCTTTTACGGCCGTCTTTTCCAAGACGTCTTTTCAGGATTACAGTGTTTCTTTTTCCGGCAATTTGTCCGGTCAAGAGATAAAACTGCAAAGCATTCCTTTTCCGGCCTATCGTGTATATGGCATGAATTTCAGTCCGTATATCGACGGTCAGAATCCTAATACCGGCATATTCATCGCCAAGTCTCAGATAATCGAGCGCATGAGCATTGTCAGACCGTACACTTTGTCGGTTCGCGCCTTCTCCACTACACACGGATTCAATGTCATCGGCGATGTCGCGCATCGTTTCGGTCTTAAGACCTGGATTGGGGCTTGGATCGGGCGGGATAGCGTGGCCAATAATGCGGAAGTGGACAGCTTGATAGCTATGGCTAAACGCGGCGAGGTTGATACGGCCATCATTGGCAGCGAAGCCATGTTGCGTCGCGATATAACAGAGGCCAGGCTGATTCAGTATTTGAATCAATTCCGAGCCGCCGTGCCAAATGTTCCGGTTGCGACCGCTGATGTTTATGGCGAATTGACCAGCCGTCCGAATCTGATTGCCGCCTGCGATTTTGTCTACGGCAATTTCTATCCCTATTGGGAAGGGGCGAAAGTCGATTACGCGGTGGCCAATCTTCATTCTTCCTACGAAGGCTTGGAAAAAATATCCGGAGGCAAGGAGGTTATCATCTCCGAGGCCGGCTGGCCAAGCGCCGGGGCGGTGAATGGCCAATCTGTTCCATCACTGGAGAATGCCGCCTTCTATTTTCTCAACTTCGTCTCTTGGGCCAGAGCCGAGAGTATAAAGATTTTCTATTTTGAGGCCTTTGATGAAGCTTGGAAGACCAATGAAGGGACAGTCGGTCCGAATTGGGGCTTGTTTACCAGCAAGGGTGTGTTGAAGGATGGCATGCAGAAGGTTTTTGACGGTGACACTATGGCCAACAATTGGACCGGTACGACTTTGATAGATGGGGAGGGTACGCCTTCCATATCTTTTACGAAAGTGCCGGCCATGGGCAGCACTGAGAATTTGGAGGGCAGGGTCTCTCATGTGATACCCAAAGATTACGGGGTGGTGGTGTATATCAAAGTTGGAGGCGGTTGGTGGATAAAGCCCACCTTCGCTTCTCCGGTCAGCCGCATCAATGTTGACGGCTCCTGGATCTGTGATGTCACTACCGGCGGTTATGACACGCAGGCGACCGAGTATAAAGCCTTTTTGATACCGGCCGATTATGCCCCGCCATCGAATATCAATTCTTTGCCGGCAGACAAAAAAATCGCCGAAGTTTCCGTGACCAGATCGTAAAAAGTTCATTTTTACAAGCGCCCACTCTTAAAAGAGTAGGGCGTTTTTTAAATGTTAGCTAAAATAATTTTGTCAAGCCCAATTTTTGAATTAAGTTGGCAGGAATCATCTCTTGACAAGATTTTTTTGTTTAATATTTACTTATATTTTTAAATTTTAAGATTATTTTTTTGACATTTTTGTATTTATTAATCTTTTTATCTAGGATTTACTTTAACAAAAAAATATGATATAATA
>CAZPAK010000041.1:0-6074 GCA_964584605.1 uncultured Gammaproteobacteria bacterium | reverse complement strand
GGTATTTATTGGGTTTGACATAGGCCTTGGCCGGAAGGCTCATCACTAAGGAGAAAAGCTTGGCGAAGCTCACCTCTAAGATGGCCATTTCTTTTTTCAGGCCATTGCCGGAAGGCATCAGGCCGACGAATCCAAGCTGAACCGAACCGGAGAAAACTTGAGCATAAGCGGACCCATCCACCCATTCCGGAACATTGCCTTCGACCGCTTCAAAACGAACCGGCAAATCCAGACAAGACATCAAATATTCGAATCTCCCCTTGACTATGCCGAAGGAAGAGCGACCGGAGGCGCCGGCCTGCAAAAGACAAAGGTGCTTCTCTTGATGAGGCAGATATTCCCCGTCCTTCTCGGTCTTCTTGATTTCGCCCACCGAATCGGAGAAGACACTGCCAATCTCGAAGATGGCGATATTCTCATATTTGGCCTGATTCAAACGGACATTGTCGAGCATATTCGGAAAGAGATCGGCGCGCAAATGAGTGTGCAGGTTGGATATAGGATTGGCCAATTTGACCAAGCCCTTGGCGGTCATCTTGAGTTTAGCCATTTTTTCCTCATTCAAGAAAGAATAATTCAAAACCTCGGTCATCTGGGCCCCGAAAGCCAAGGCGTTCTTGACGCGGCGCTCGAACGATCTTTCATGATTGGACTCCGGAGCGGCCATGGCCACTAACGGAGCTTCGTAACGGATATTGTCATAGCCATAGACGCGGATGATTTCTTCCAAGACATCTTCGCGAATCTTGATGTCTTTGGTGCCGCGGAAACTTGGAACCTCGACTTCCAAAGGATAGTTGCCGGCCGACTTGACCTTAAAACCCAGAGATTCAAGGACTTTGACGATATGCTTCTTGCCCAAGTCCTGGCCGATCCTTTTGGCCACCCATTCCAAATCAAGCGAAAGAACCGTCTTTTTGTCGGAAAAATCCTTGATATCCGTCACTCTGCTATCGATTTTGGCGTCAGGGCAAGTTTGCTTAAGTATCTCCAAAAATCTAGGCAAAGCAACCTCCGGTAAATTGGGGTCTAAGGATTTTTCGAAGCGGACCGAAGATTCGGAACGCAGGGACAGGTCAACGGAAGTCTTGCGGATCGACGAAGCTTCGAAATTGGCGGCCTCCAATATTATGGACGAGGTGCCCTCACCAATCTCGCTATCCTCTCCTCCCATGACGCCGGCAACGGCCAAGGCCTTCTCTTTGTCGGCGATGACCAGCATGCTGTCCTTAAGCTTCCTATCCGCGCCGTCCAAAGTCTTGATAGACTCTCCGGCCTTAGCCCGCCTGACCACGATCTTTCCGACAGTGGCGGCATCGAAGGCATGCAAGGGCTGACCCAATTCGAGCATCACATAATTGGTGGCGTCGACTATATTGTTTATCGGTCTCATGCCGGCGGCTATCAATCTTTCCTTGATCTGACCCGGCGATTCTTTGACAGCCACTTCCGATATTTTCACAGCCATATAGCGAGGACAAAGCTTGCCATCCTCGACCTTCACATCCAAATCCTCCCCCTCGCCGTCATCCAGCCTGTTGCGCCAAACGCGATCGAACTCCTTGGTGGTCTTAGAATCGAGGAAGACGGCCATTTCCCTGGCCATGCCCAAATGCCCCCAAAGGTCGGGGCGATTGGTCAGAGATTTATTGTCGACTTCGAAGATTATGTCCTCCAGACCGAGATATTCGGCGAACGGCTTGCCGACTTTGGCCTTCTTCTCGTCCAAGACCATGATCCCTTCATGGTCATCGCCGAGTCCAAGCTCGTCGGCCGCGCAGATCATGCCACAAGACTTCTCCCCACGGACCTCGCGCTCTTCGATCTTCATGCCGTTGGGCAGCTCACAGCCGACCATGGCCACGGCCACCAATTGGCCCTTGGCCACATTGGGCGCGCCGCAAACTATGGCCAGCGGCTCTTTGCCATCCCGTCCTGAGCCTGTCGAAGGGCCGACATCGACCTTGGTCAGATTCAAGCGATCGGCATTGGGATGGCGCGCGACCTCCAAAACTTTGCCGACGACGACATTGTCGAAACGATCGGCCTGGCGCTCCACGCCTTCGACCTCGACCGTATGCATGGTCAGCCTCTTGGCCAAGTCTTCAGGTTTTACGCTCTTGGGGACGACTAGAAAATCCTTGAGCCAGTTCAGAGATAAATACATATATTTGAATAAATTATCAATTTTGAATTCTGAATTTTGAAACAAACATCAATTTTCAATGTCTCAAAATTTTAAAATTTAATAATTGGAAATTGTTTGAAAATTATAAATTGAAAATTCAAAATTGTTCTATGAACCTCAGGTCGCCGCTCAAGACCAGACGAGCGTCGTCGATGCCGTATTTGAGCTGGGCCAAACGAGAGAGGCCGAAGCCGAAGGCGAAGCCGGAATACTTCTCCGGGTCGATGCCGCCGGCTCTCAAGACCTCGGGATGAATCAAACCGCTGCCCAAAATCTCCAGCCAGCCGGAACCCTTGCAGACACGGCAACCCTTGCCTTGGCAAAGGAAGCAGGTGTATTCGCCGTTCGATCCTGGTTCGACGAAAGGGTAGAACTTGGGGCGCATGCGCAGCTTGGTCGCCGGCCCGAACAATTTCTGGCCGACAAGTTCCAATACCCCCTTCAAATGGGCGAAATTGATATCCTCGCCGATCATCAAGCCTTCCATCTGGAACAATGTGTGCTCGTGGCGGGCGTCGGTCGCCTCACTCCTAAAACAGCGGCCGGGAATGATGGCGCGCAAAGGAGCGCCATATTTCTGCATAGCGCGGATCTGGACGGGCGAAGTATGGGTGCGCATCACCAAATCGTACTCGCCATCCTCATTCTTCTTGTCGACATAGAAAGTGTCCTGCATGTCGCGGGCCGGATGGTTCTTGGGTATGTTCAAGGCTTCGAAGTTGTAATGGTCGCTCTCCAACTCCGGTCCGTCCAAAACCATGAACCCAAGGGAAGTGAACAAGTCTTCGAGTTCGGATTGGATCTGGGTCAAAGGATGAAGATGGCCGCGGGGGATCTTGACGCCGGGCAAAGTGACATCCAAGTCGGAATCTTCGCCCTTGCCCTTCACCGACTTCTTTATCTCCTCGAACTTGGCGGCCACATCGTTCTTTATGGAATTGGCCAATTCGCCGATCTCTTTGCGTTCCTGATCGGCCAAATCCTTGATGCTGCGCAAAATATTCGAAAGCTCTCCTTTGCGGCCGAGGTATTTGACCTCCAATTCCGAAAGAAGCTCCCAGGACTGGACTTTGGCCAAAGACTCTAGAATCTCTTTTTTCAAACTTTCCAATTTTTCCTTCATATTTTTAAGATTGATTATTCTTTAAAATTCGCGAACGGCCTTGAGAGATGAGAAAATACTCCAGAGCCGCTGTCCCGCCGACCAGCAAGAACAAATTGGTCCAAGAGAACAATTCGAGCGATTGCAGGATCAAAGAGGCCGATACCATCAAAGACAGCAAAAAAGATTGACGGAAAGCGTCGGTCACCAAACGGAAAGCCAGGGCTTGCTTTAAAAGCGCGAAACGCACCAAAAAACCAAAAATCGCGAAAGAGCCGGTCAGCGACAAAAACAAAGAAGAGTAAAAAAGAACGAAGCCCAGCCAATTGGTGACAAAGGGGTCGATAGTGAACAGAACGAACACAAAAGAGCCCCAGCAAATGGCCGTGGCGAAGAACATTAGGACGAGATAATTCTTTAAAGTCATATTTTAGCGTCATTCCCGCGAAAGCGGGAATCCAGGATATACGCCCTTCCCCAGCCTTCTGGATCCCCGCTTTCGCGGGGATGACAATGTGAAAAATTATTTTAAACCGCTCAGCTGTTCCTTGATTTTACTCAATTCCGTCTGTGCCTTGGACAGCTTTTCCTTCTCGATGGCCACGACTTTCTCCGGCGCCTTATCGACGAATTCCTTGTTGGACAATTTTCCGTTCAAAGCGGCGACGAACTTCTCGAGATTGGCGATCTCCTTTTCCAAGCGCACCCTCTCCTTCTCCGTGTCGACCGCCCCGACCAGATATATCTCGATATCGCCGACCACGGCGCAAATGGCCCCTTCGACCTTCTCGCCCTTCTCCTTTATCTCCAAATTGCCGATGCCGGTCTTCAAGCTCTTGATCAGAATCTCGTTGGCCTGCAAAATTTCAGTGTTCCCGCCGGCGTAAATGACGGCGTCTATCTTCTTGGCCGGCTCCACCTTGTTCTCAGCGCGGGCGTTGCGGATAGCGACAACGACGTCTTTGATCAAAGAGAAAGAATCGTCCTTGGCGGTGAAACCGCCGGCGACGGGATATTTCTCGACCATCAGCATGGTCGAAGAGATCTTTTTCCAAATGACCTCGGTGACGAACGGTATGAAAGGGTGCCAAAGCTTCAAAACGGTCTTCAAAATATGGGCGGCAATGGCCTTCTTGTTGTCGCTCTTTTCGAACTTGCTGACCTCGATGTACCAATCGGCAAAATCATTCCAAGTGAAATCGATTAATTGCTCTCCGGCCTGAGAAAAAGAGAAAGTATCGATATTCTTTTTGGTTTCCAGGATCAAAGAATCCAGCTTGCCCAAAATCCAAGCATCGGCAGCCGTCAATTCGCCTTTGTCTATCTCAAGCGAATCATTCGTAATCCCTAATTCGTAATTCGTAATTATGAAACGGGAGACATTCCAAAGCTTGTTGATGAAGTTCCTCTGCGCCTCGACCTTCTCCATCGACATCCTGGTGTTGTTGCCCGGAGTCGAGCCGATCATCAAGGACAAGCGCAAAGCGTCGGTGCCGTATTGCTCGATGACGGTCAAGGGGTCGATGCCGTTGCCCTTGGACTTGGACATCTTCTTACCGTTCGCATCCAAGACCATGCCGTGCAGATAGACATTGGAAAAAGGCTTCTCGCCCAGGGCATAATAGGACATCAAAATCATCCTCGAGACCCAAAGGGTGATGATCTCGAAGCCGGTCTCCAAAACAGCGGTCGGGTGGTATTTGGCCAAATCACCTGATTTCACGCCATTTTCGAAGTTGTCCGGCCAGCCCAGGGTCGAAAAGGTCCACATGCCGGAAGAGAACCAAGTATCAAGCGTGTCCTCATCCTGGATCCAGCCTTCACCAGCCGGCTTTTCCAAGCCGACATAGACTTCAGCGTCTTTATAGTACGCAGGTATCCTATGTCCGAACCAGATCTGGCGAGAGATGCACCAATCGTGCAGATTCTCCATCCAGTTGATGTAGGTATTGTAAAATCTTTCCGGAGTGAATTTGATCTCGCCGGACTTGGCGGCCTCGATGGAAATCTCCTTCAAAGATTTTCCGCCCAAGCGCTCCAGCTTCTTGTCGACATCGACGAACCACTGTTTGGAAGGGATGGGCTCGATGCCAGTGTCGCAGCGATAGCAGACGGACAGATTGTTCTGAATGTCCTCCTCCTTCTCCAAAAGGCCGGCCGCGCGCAACCTCTCAACGATTTTCTCGCGCGCCTCCAAAGCCGTCAGGCCGGAGTACTCGCCGAAACCCTGATGGATCTTGGCCTCCTCGTCGATGACTTTGACCATCGGCAATTCATTCTTTATGGACATCTGATAATCGACCATGGAATGGGCCGGCGTGACGCCCAAGGCGCCGGTGCCGAACTCCATCTCCACGCCGATGTCGGCGATCACTTTGATGTTCAAGAGCACGCCTACGAAATCGACTTTGAACTCTTGGCCGATGTACTGCTTATACCTCTCGTCCTTCGGGTTGACCGCCACGGCCGTGTCGCCGAGCTTGGTCTCCGGGCGAGTGGTGGAAATGGTCAGCGGGAAGTCCTTGGAATATTTGAAAGTATAGAGTTTGGCGGCCTGTTCTTTGTGCTCGACCTCGTCATCGGCCAAGGTAGATTTACAGCGCGGACACCAATTGACCACGCGCTCGCCGCGGTAGATGACGCCGTCCTCGTGCATATCGACGAACATCTTCTTGACCGCCTTCTCGCGCTGCTCATCCAAAGTGAAGGCCAAGCGCGACCAATCCAAGCTGCCGCCCATCTTGCGAGTCTGATTCAAAATGGTGGCTTGGGTCTCGGTGGCAA
>CAZPAK010000040.1:5298-6286 GCA_964584605.1 uncultured Gammaproteobacteria bacterium | reverse complement strand
GCTCTTACGCTTCTACAACCGCCCGGACACTTTATCCCTTGGAGTCTGCAATGGCTGTCAATTATTCGGACTTCTGGGGTGGGTCCCTTGGCTGGGCATAAAGCCCGAGGATCAGCCACGCTTTGTGCACAACCTTTCGGGGCGTTTCGAGTCGCGCTGGGTCGGAGTGAAAGTGATACCGAGCCAGGCGATAGCCTTAAAGGGTTTCGAGGGTTCGATTCTGGGCATCCATTGCGATCATGGCGAAGGAAGATTGGTCTTTCCCGATCCCAATATCCACAATACGGTGATCAAGGAAGGATTGATGCCAATGGTCCTGGTGGATGAAGAAGGTGAGGCCACTGACAGTTATCCGTTCAATCCGAACGGATCGCCGATGGGCATCACTTCTCTTTGCACCAGGGATGGAAGGCATCTAGCCATGATGCCCCACCCGGAACGCAGTTTTCAAACTTGGCAGTGGCACTATCTGCCTTCACCTCTGGAAGAAAAATGGGGTCGCGTCTCACCGTGGCTCAAGCTTTTCCAGAATATGAGGGAGTGGTGCGAAACGGTCAGGTAAGAAAAAACAAAGCCGGACAAGCTTTTTTAAGCTCGTCCGGTCTTTTTATTCCCAATCACTTCTTTCTTAATTCTATTTGATAATCCGGCAAAAGGCCTAAGACCACATAGGAGACGAAATCGGCCGTCGCTTTGTCGGCCTCATCGAAGAAACCCTGGTCCTTGGCCGCGAAGTTGGCTTGGGCTACGAGTTCGTTGGCCGACAGATTGTATTCGAAGCTCTTGTCGTCCTTGAAAAGGTCTTTGACATTGGTCCATAGGCCTTTTTTATTCTCTATCTTTATATCGCCGAAGATCGATGAGTCCAAAACTTCGGCACCGGCAAGATAAATAGAGATTTTTTTATTTTGACGATCTATCACCACATCCTCCGGCGACAACTTCTTCAAATCCTCGCCGACATCCACACGAACGACCCCCTGGGCGC
>CAZPAK010000040.1:0-5288 GCA_964584605.1 uncultured Gammaproteobacteria bacterium | reverse complement strand
AACGGTTATTTCGGCCTTAGTGTCCAAAAACAAGGTCTTGGTCACCAAAAACGACTGATCGCTGATCTTGTCGACTATTATCTGCGAAGTCACCGCCGGCGCGGCCACTTTGGCCCGATCCTTACCGTCGATCGTCCCCCAATAATAGAACCCTAAGCAAAGGACAATAATCAACCCAATGACGGCCAAAAAGGCTTTTATCTTTCCAATCATAGATTTAAAATAATATCGTTCTAAACTCTGATTATATCACAAGCAAACACTGAGACAACCACTAAACGCATAAAAACCGCTATTTTAAGCGGTTTTTATTATCTTATACCTTTTTATTCTTCATTCTCTCCTCCAAACTCGGACGGCGTTCCGGTATAGAGCGCAATGGTTTCTTTCCTTCGGCCACCTCAGGAGATACATATAGGGTGCAATAGCAAGTGCCGTATTCGGCGATGTCGGGATCTCGATAGACGCAAGGACAGATAATGTCGGAATCTATTTTGATGTCACGGGCCGGCAAGCGGCAAGGACAGCACATATAACCATAATTGTTGCGAGCATTAATCAAAGACCTGACCAATTCCTTGGCATCCTTCTCGCTGGGATTGAGCCGATACCCCTTCCTCTCGGCGGCAGGGCCGAGCTTGGAATAGAGATCGTCGACCTGGGCTTGAGGGATATCTTTTCTTTCCATATTGTTTATTTGACCAGCTCGTCGAAAGCGGCCTGATCGAAACCGATGACGACCTTCTCTCCGTCATTGACCACGAAGGTTGGGAAGGACAAGTTGGGATTGTATTTTGATATCTCGGCGATGGCTTCCTGTTGATCGGCCCCTTCCAGCTCGTCGACGACTATGTAATTATAGCCCAAGCCGATCTGGTCGAAATATTCCTTGGCCTTGTCGCACCAGTGGCAAGTGCTCAAGCTGTAAAACATCACTTCCTTATTACCTTTTCCATCCACTTTTTTGGCTTTTTCCTTGAAAGACATTTTTATCCGCTTTAATTGTTAGTTTAAACATTTTACTCTTTAAAAACCCTCAGGTCAACGGTCATTTGACACTTTGGGCCAATCTATGTCCGAATTCACGGCATTTTTCCAAAGACTCCTCGTCCGGCGCCCACATCGCCTTCATAGGCTCGGCCACGATCTCGAAACCGGCTTTTTTAAGCCCATCCTCAACCATCTTGGCCCCTTCGCCACTCTAACCGAAGGCGCCGAAAGCGGCGGCCTTCTTATTTTTGAAGGCAAGCCCCCTTATCTCTTCCAATATGCCGGACATAGCGCTCAAGACGCCTTTGTTTATGGTTGGGCATCCGGCGACCACCAACTTCGACTTGAAGACTTCGGTGATGATATCGTTCTTGTCGCCCTTGGACACGCTGAACATCTTAACGTTCCACTCGTCGCCCAAGGATCGTTTGAGTCCGGCCACGATGTTCTCGGCCATAGCCTTGGTCCCGTTCCACATCGTATTGTAAATGATGGTCGCCTGTTTTTCCTGATAGTCTCCGGACCACTCTTTATACCTCTCGACGATCTGGCTGGGATTCTGGCGCCAAACCACGCCATGGCTCGGAGCGATGACGTCGAGCGGCAGGTTCAAATCGCTCCATTGAGCGATCTTCTCACGGACGAAATGAGAAAAAGGAGTTAGAATGTTGGCGTAGTATTTCATAGCCTCGGCCATCAATTCGCACCCATCGACCAGGTCATTGAACAGATGCTCGTTGGCATAATGCTGTCCGAAGGCGTCGTTGGAGAAAAGAATGTTCTCTCCAGTCATGTAAGTGAACATGCTGTCAGGCCAATGGAGCATCGGTGCTTCGATGAAGACCAACTCCTTGCCATTGCCCAGATCCAGCCTGTCGCCGGTTTTTACCACTTGAAAATTCCAATCTTGATGATAATGGCCTTTCAAAGACATGGTCGCCGCCCTGGTGCAATAGATGGGTTTGCCGGGAATCAATTTCATCAGCTCTCCCAAGGCCCCGGAATGGTCTATCTCGGCGTGATTAGCCACTATATAGTCGACCTTGTCCAAATCGACCTCTTTCTTGAGATTGGCGATGAACTCCTTGGCATAAGGCATCCAAACCGTGTCGATCAAGACCGTCTTCTCCTCTTTAATCAGATAGGAGTTATAGGTCGAACCGCGATGGGTCGAATACTCCTCGCCATGGAAACGACGGATCTCCCAGTCGGTCTTGCCGACCCAATGGACATTGCCCTTGATGTGTTTGGTCATATGTTTGAAGTTTGTTTCAGTCCTATATTATAACCCCTGTTCGCCATTTTAAAAAGCCGTTCCCAAGCATAAGCTTGAAAACGGCTCGAAATCACACTTTCCTATGTCTATCCTCTTCCGGCGCTACCCAGAACCTCCTCATTCTTGCGAATAATCAGTCTTTCCAGCTCTTCACGGGCCGGACCGAGATATTTGCGCGGATCGAACTCGGCCGGCTTAGTGGCGAAGACCTTGCGAATGATCGCTGTCACCACAAGCCTGCCGTCGGAATCGATATTGATCTTGCAGACGGCCGATTTGGCCGCGCGGCGAAGCTGGTCTTCGGGAATGCCGATGGCGTCTTTCATGGCACCGCCGTTGACATTGATCATCTCGACATATTCCGGAAGGACCGAACTGGCGCCATGCAGGACTATCGGGAATCCGGGCAAACGTTTCTCGATCTCCTCCAGAATGTCGAAACGCAATTCCGGCGGAACCAACACCCCTTGGTCGTTGCGGGTGCATTGCTCCGGTTTGAACTTGTTGGCGCCATGCGAAGTGCCGATGGATATGGCCAAGGAATCGACGCCGGTCTTTTTGACGAAATCCTCGACCTGATCCGGATCGGTGTAGATGGACTTGGCCGCGACCACATCGTCCTCGATGCCGGCCAGACGCCCCAATTCTCCCTCGACCGTGACGTCGTGGAAATGGGCATACTCCACCACCTTGGCCGTCAGCTCGACGTTCTGGTCATAGGGATGATGCGAACCATCGATCATCACCGAAGAGAAACCGCTCTCGATGCAGGACACGCACAGTTCGTAGGTGTCTCCATGGTCAAGGTGAAGGGCGATGGGCATGCTATGCCCGGCCTTCCTGGCCATTTCGACCGCACCCTGCGCCATATAGCGAAGGAGCGTTTGATTGGCATATTTGCGGGCGCCCGAGGAGACCTGAAGTATCACCGGGGAATTGGATTTTCCGCAACCACCGACGATGGCTTGCAGCTGCTCCATGTTGTTGAAGTTGTAAGCCGGAATGGCGTATTTGCCCTCCATGGCCTTTTGGAACATCTCCCTGGTGTTGACCAAGCCTAGATCTTGATAGGACACAAAAACCTCCTTATAAGGATAGTGTTGTTGAAAAGGAACCATTCCCTGTCTTTTAGGGAAGTTAAAAGATATCATTGGCGGCGGCCGGATGTCAATCCAAAGTAATCAGGGGGGGTGACTGATTAAAAAAGGCCCGGTAATTGATACCGGGCCGAGTTTTTGGCCTAAGCCGAAACTCTTTCGATCTTGGTCTTCAGGCGATACCGCAAGGCGACATCGTCATTGAACCGAAGCGTCTGGTAAAGAGCGCTGCGAGGACTTTTCTTCGCCAGTTGCCAATTGAATTTGGCGAGCCAGCGGGCGACCTTGCCCACGCCGCTGGCATCCAGACCGAACTTGAAGAAGGCGGCCTCATTGGCCCGGACGACGAACTGCACCAGCGGCTTCCACTTGTAAGTAAGAAGATGCTGGCGGCGGTAAGCGGCGAGCAAGCCTTCGACCGTATCCGAGACTGCTTCGTAATTGCCGGTGAATTTCGGCAGCGACAGAAGCATTTCCATGGTCGCGACTTCGATCTTCCGCGTTTCGCCACGAACGGTTTTGACGCGTTCGGTTTTCGGCGTTCCGCTTCCGACGAAGATGCCGAGCGCGTGCAGACGCTTGATCTCGGCCCGGCAGAACCGAGCCTCGTCGTCGATTCGCGCCAAGAGCATCTTTTTCAAAAGATGCGGCGCGCCGAAAACGCTCTGCCAGCGGTTGGGATGGACGAAATGCTTGAAATAGACCGTATTCCCGGTCCAAAGGCTCTTTTCCGTCAGGAAAGAATTCTCTTTGGCATTCGGCTTGAGCACGATCTTGTCCCAGCCATCGTACAGACGGCCATCGCAATCGACCACCATGTAATTCCGGTAAGCGCCAAGCTCTTCATCTCCGTTGTCGTCTTTCACGGCAATGGTCTTGTCGTGGATTTTGACAGAGAAAGAGAAGACGGACTTGTTCGAGACCAGGCTGACGATCGGACCGAACTGATTGGTCCCGACCTTCCTTTCGTCGCCTTTCTTTACGGTCTGGCGGCGATTCTTATAGCTGGGGATCTCGATGACCGCGTTGCGGAGAGCGAGCGGGACCAGGAAAGACAGAAGGTCGAGGTCGGTGGTTTGGATCTCGCCGTTGGGGCCGATGGCCGGCTTGGGATTCCGGCCGGCATAGCTCATCGTTCCTTGGGCGACGAGCGCGTGGACGAGTTCTTCGGTGACGGGCTTCGAGCGATCCATGATGACCTCGGCGTATTCATTCTTGAGAGTGACGACGCTTTCGACGGTCTTGGCGAAATGGATCGTGAGCTGATTGCGGTAATTGAGAGCGGCCATGGAAGGCCTCCTTTCGGTTGAGTTTCCTCTCCCCTCAAGGGAGAAGCGCAAGCTATTGTTTTAAAAGAACGTTATATCACAAGAATACCGCAACCAAAAAATAAAGGACTAAAAATATTGTCAAAAACAAAAATGGCTCTTTTTATGAGCTATTTCATTGTATTTTTTTGTCGTCTTATTTAGACAAATCTTTCAATTCTTCGCTTAATCCATAAGCGTCGGCATGAGATAAAACCGCTAGATAGGAATTAAGCGATTCTTTGAATTTTTCCTCTTTAATAATCCCCTGCCGCAATTCTTCCGCCTTCTGGCGCATCTTCTTTAAAATTCTTCTTTTAGTTTTCGTCCGCAAAACCATGTGATGCGGCAGAATAACATAACCCAAAAAATCCACTCCTTGATTCAACTTATGGATGATTATTTTTCTCTCATGC
This sequence comes from uncultured Gammaproteobacteria bacterium, assembly GCA_964584605.1. Lineage (GTDB taxonomy): Bacteria > Patescibacteriota > Patescibacteriia > Patescibacteriales > WJLG01 > JBAZHE01. The sequence continues at coordinate 202 of CAZPAK010000040.1, read as the reverse complement.
AGTTTCAATTTTAATTCTTCATCCAAAAACAGCCTAAGCAACGGTATTATCGCCAATAGCTTGTTTTTATCTTTATCTAAAAAAATGAAATCATCGCAATAACGCAAGTAATATTCAACTTTCAGTTCTCGTTTAACAAACTGATCAAGTTCATTAAGATATATGTTGGCAAATAGCTGGCTGGTAACATTGCCGAGGGGCA
>CAZPAK010000039.1:0-6313 GCA_964584605.1 uncultured Gammaproteobacteria bacterium | reverse complement strand
TTTTTACTGATATAAGGGGAAAGACTAAAAAGCCAAACAAGCAAAATCAGTACAACAGGATAAAGAACTGGGATAAAAAATAAAAAAGCGTAGCGAAAAAAGATCGCGCCAAGACAAAGGACATTTTTAAAAAAATAAAAATTAGAAATCAGAAAAAGACCTAGGGCTAAGGATGAAGGCGAAAAAGGGAAAAAATGAAAAAGCCAAGAATAAAGGCCTTTTTACTTAGACTATACTTCGCTTAATCTACATTATGCGAAGTATCATATCACAAAAAAAAGAGGGGTTGCTCCTGGCGCATACCCCTCTCTCGCGATCAACAAAGACCGTTTTACAAATCATCTTTGGGTTTAAAAGAAAATCCCGGCAACTGTCTGCCGATATATTCTATCGTGGACTTTCTTTCCGGCTCCCCTCCATAAAAAGAACTCTCACCCCAAACCGAGAAATTTTTCATTGTCGGGTTAATCTCCAAATTCCCACCACCAAGACATTTCAGATCTTCCTCTGCTATGCCTCGATCAAACATAAAATCAATAAATAACCCGACATGCAAATCATTCTTGGTTCCGGGCAAGATAATCAATTTCCCCTTATAAGACAAAACAATAAATATTCCGTACTTGTTAAAGTTTTTTTGATCGAACATGGGGGCACTCCTCTTTTCGATGACTATTTTTAAAATGAGCTGTTTTTCTTTTTTAGCATAAAAATAATAATCTGTCAAATACAAACAAATCGCTCAAACTGCTATAATTTAAACATGGAAAACAAACCACTAATAAAATACCTGACCGATTTTTTAGACCACCTGGAGATAGAAAAAGGACTCTCGGCCAAAACCCAAGAGAACTACTCCCGTTTTCTGGCCAAATTCTTTAAATGGCTGGAAGACAACAATCTATCTAAAATGTCCCCCGCAGAATTAACGGCCGACCATATCTGGAAATACCGTGTCTTTTTATCAAGGCACGTCGATCCGAATAAAAAAACAACGCTCAAAAAATCCACGCAAAACTACTACTTAATCGCTCTGCGCAGCTTGCTTGAATTCTTCGTTGAGAAGAACATCGAATGCCTGCCGCCGTCCAAAATTAAGCTGGCCAAGGATAAATCGGACCGCGAAGTCAAATTCCTCACCCTGCCGCAACTGGAGCGCCTTTTGGGGGCTCCGGACACCTCCGATGCCAAGGGTCTGAGGGATAAGGCCATATTGGAGTCCTTCTTCTCCACCGGCCTGCGCATCAGCGAACTCTCCTCCTTGGACAGAGACCAGCTCAAGATAAAAAAGGACACCAAGGAAGTCGAGATAGCTGTCGTTGGCAAGGGTTCGAAAGTTCGCACGGTGTATTTCAGTTCCAGGGCCGTGGAGGCCTTGAGGAACTATCTGGACAAGCGAACAGACATCGACAATGCCCTCTTCATCAACTACAAGCCGGGCATCGAGAAGACTTCCTTACCTAGGCGATTGACCAATCGGGCCATCGAGGACATAGTCAAAAAATATGTCAAAATAGCCGGCCTGCCGGTCATGGCCACGCCGCACACCCTTCGCCACTCCTTCGCCACCGACCTTCTTTCGAACGGCGTCGACCTAAGGATAGTCCAAGAATTCCTGGGCCACCGTAACATCGCCACCACCCAAATTTACACCCATGTCACCAATAAACAGCTTAGGGACATCCACCGCCAGGCCCATGGAGGGAAAAATCTCAAAGACTGAGGCCTCTCCCCTCTTATTGACATAATAAAAGCTTAATGTTACTATACAAAAATCTGCTCGAATGAGCCAGGTCTTTGTTTTTTACAACCAATTTCTTTTTAAGGAGGTCTTATGGAAACGATCGATAAGCAGCCGGCCGCTCCAGGTGATGAAGCTCATTGCGCAAGCGATCTTTTGGTAGCGATGAAATCGGCCTTTGGAATCGAAACTCCCGAGGGGCTATTCTCTTCGTTCGTAAAGATCGCTGAATCCTGGATCAGCGGCGGCTACTCCTATTCCTTCATACTTCGCCACCCCACACAGAGTAGCTTGATCGAAAAGATAGACCGCAAAACCATCTCTTCAATAACTCCGTCGGTTCGAATCATGACGCTGGCCATATCACTGGCTTACAGCCATAATTTCGGTGATATCTGCCGAATGGTGTACACAGCCAACGAAATAAACCGAATCGACAATTTCGAAAACTATACCCGGATCATGCGTCTGCTTTACCCCCAAGCCATCAAAGAATCAAGCAGGGCAAAGATAATCCTGGCTCTTGGTCTGTCTCCGGAGAACGACATCAGTCGTCTCTATGAAGAAGAATTCGATTTCATGAGCAGCTTTGAAGAATCAACTGCCGGCCCAGGAGAAAGACCAAAAAACCTGGCTTATTACGAAGCTAAAAAGTTCGCTTCGCTTTGCTACTCCTTGCTGACCGATGGAGCGATGGCGACTATGAATGGGTGCGAGTCTTTCGGCGACTTCGACAAAGAAGAAGCTCTATCCTGCTTTTCACAACAATCTCCCCAGAAAAAGAAATTGCAAATGGTCTGTTGAAAAACACCGGGAAGCCTCAATTATAGGGCTTCCTTTTTTATTTCAAACAAAAAACCGGCTATTTAAAGCCGGTTTTTGGCAGTGAAAATTATTTCTTGACCGGTTGAGCCGGTGTAGCTTAGTTGCCGACGACACTCTGATTCGCCGGAGCTTGCTGCTGTTGTTGAGCGGCTTGCTGCTGCTTGGCTTTTTCCAATTCTCTCTCATAGGCCTGTTCGGCATCCTTGCGATAATTATAACCGCGGATGGAATCATACAGGCCGAAGAGGCAGCAAAGAAGCAAGACGACAGCGAAGGCGCCCGCCCAATCTTTTTTGAAGATAGCTTTGAAGATCACGGCTAAAATAGAGGCGAAAGCGGAAAAGACCGCCAACTGCAAAAGGAAATTGACGATCCAAAGCATGACCGAATCGCTGGAGATGAAAGCATTGGCTATGATGACGATGAAAGCCAAGCCGACAACCAGCAACTGCCAAATTTTAAAATTGACATAAGCATCCCCTGCCCCCTCGTTTTTGAAATTCGATTCGAATTTGTTCTCCATACTTTTTTTGATCTTTAATTATTCTTTTTGAATTAGGCTTTTAAGGCAAATACTCAAGCGGATTGACAGGCACCCCGTCTTTACGAACTTCGAAGTGCAGATGCGGACCGGTGGTCAGTCTCCCGGCGCCGGTGGTTCCGGGCAAGCCTCCGGACAAGGCTATCTTCTGCCCTTGAACCACATATTCTTCGTCGCCGACGAAGGATTTGGAGATGTGTCCAAAAACAGTGGATAGACCATCGCCATGTATGAGCATTATATAACCATAAGCCGTGCCGTTCAAGCTCACCCTGGCCACATAACCGGAGGCCGGGGCGTAAATGGGAGAGCCTTGCGGCGATCGGATGTCAATGGCCGGATGCTCGAACAGATAACGGAATGGGTACTCGGGGTCATGGAAATAGGTTGTGATATACCTTCCCGAGACAGGCCAAATCAAACCATTTTCATTCAATTCTATCTTATCCTTCCTTAAAGACTCCATCTTCAATCTGACGGACCTTTCCAGATTGGCGATCTCGGCCGCCGCGTTATCCTGCTCCTTTTTAGCCGCCGCCAAAAGATTTTGATACTCCTTTTCAGAGTTCTTGGTTTCGGCCAAAATGAAATCCTTGTTCTGTCTTTCATCTTTCAGGGCCAGTTTGTTCCTCTCCAATTCGGACTTCAATTTGACCAAATTCTCATTCTCAACATCCAATTCAGCCTTCTTGTCTTCCAGCTCTGACTTCAGCTTTTTAAGCTCTTCCAAACTATCCCCCATCTCCTTGTTTATATCCTCGAGGTATTTCACTCGATTCAAGAATTCGGCCAAGGAGTCATTGAGCAAAAGCACTTCCAGCGCGCTGACATCGCTCTCGCGATATATCAATTTCAGAATATTGCCGATATCCCTCTTTTCCTTCTCTATCTTATCGGTCTTCTCCTCTATTTCAATGGAAGTCCTCTTTATCTCCAAATCGACCTCGGTCATTTGGGCCTTGGTGTTCTCTATCTCTATCTCGGCCTTGGCGATGCGATTGTCGATGATCGACAGCTCGTTGGCCAAAGTCTTGGCTTCATCCCTCTTCTGGCTGATGGCCTGAGAATACTCCTTTTTTTGACGATCCAACCTTTCCAAAAGCTCCTGATTGCTCCTAATCTCTCCATTGAGCTGCCTAATCTCTCCATTCACAACATCTTCAGAAACTCCTCGTGCCGATGTGGTGACTAAAAATAGCAAAAAAAAGGCTCCTAAAAACCAAAATAAAGACCTTATTTTCGGGTATTTTCTCATGTTTCAATTATAACACACCGATAATCGCTTGGCAAAACAAGGGAAAAGTCTTGTTTCCTTGACAGACACCCCCTCTTTTGTTATGCTATTAACGCGTCAATGAATCGAAAAGCTTGATTCATTTTATTTTTCACTAAACCATTGGCCATTCATCGCTGAAAACTCAGGTTCGGTGATAACGGTCTGCAATCCATATGTCAACGAAGAAATCGGCCGGCGTATCTCGCCTGGGCCGCGACAGCCAATCTAAACGATTGGGAGTCAAAATCGCCGACGGCCAGATGGCCAAGGCCGGAAACATAATCATCCGCCAGCGCGGAACCCAGTATTACCCCGGCATCAATGTCGGCATGGGCGTCGATCACACTCTTTTCGCCCTAGCTTCCGGCAAAGTCAAATTCTCTGAAAAAAGAAAAAAAAGATTCAACAACACTTCCGCCAAAGTCAAAGTCGTCAATATCGTCGAATCCAAATAAAAAAACACCGCTCTTTCCAGAGCGGTGTTTTTTTATCTTCATAAACTCTTTATTTGTTGGCTTTGGACCTCTTTGCCGAACCTTTCTGTCCCATGCAAACCTTGATGAACTCCACGAACAGCGGATGAGGTGAAAGAGGCCTGGATATATACTCCGGGTGGAACTGCGTGCCGATGAAGAACGGGTGGTTGGTTATCTCTATGGCTTCGACTATGCGTCCGTCCGGCGACGTGCCGGCGATGGTCAAACCCCTCTTCTCCATGGCCTCGCGATACTCATTGTTGAATTCGTAGCGATGGCGATGGCGTTCATAGATGATGTTCGGCGCTTTACCGTCCTTGCTCATTTTGGCATAGGCCTTCTGCATGTGCGTGCCAGGTTTCATCTTACAGGGCCAGCCTCCGAGCCTGATCGTGCCTCCATATTGCTTCTTGGCTATCAATTCAGCTTGGTCCGGCATGACATGGATGACCGGGTGTTTGGTGTCGGGATTGACCTCGGCCGAATTGGCGTCCTTATATCCCAAGACATTACGAGCGAACTCGATGGCCGCCATCTGCATGCCGTAGCACAGGCCGAAGTAAGGCTTCTTGTTGTGGCGGCAATAGTCGATGGCCTTGATCTTGCCCTCTGACCCGCGAGAACCCCAGCCCTGCGGAACGATTATGCCGTCGAATTGCTTTAAGAAAGCAGTCCCCTTCTTTTCGACATCCTCCGAGGACAGCCAGTGTAAATTGGCCTTGCAACCGTTATAGGTGGCGGCGTGTTTGATGGCCTCGATGACGGAGACATAGGAATCGGTGAAACAGAACTGGCCGCTCATGAAATATTTTCCAACGATGCCGATATCCACCTCCTTCTTGGCGGCCCTCCTCTTTTCGACCATGGCGGCCCACTCCTTGAGGTCGTCCTTCCTTTTCTTAAGGTCGAGCTTGGCCAAAAGCCTGTCGCCCAGATGATCCTTCTCAAAGTTCAGCGGCACATCGTAAATGGATTCTATGTCGGGAGCGGAGATGACATCCTCCGGCATGATACCGCAGTTGATGGCGATCTTGGCGCGGCGCGGTTCGTCCACGGGCACATCGGCGCGAGCCACGATGAAATCCGGCTGGATGCCGGCAGCATTCAAAGAATGGATGGCGTATTGAGTCGGCTTGGTCTTCATCTCGCCAATCTTGTTGGGAATGGGCAAGTAGGAGACCATGATGAACTGGACATTCTTGGGATTGTAGAGCTTCATCATCCTGGCCGCTTCGAGAAACAGTAAGTTCTGATATTCGCCGACTGTGCCGCCGATTTCGATGACCATGATCTCGGCGCCGGTCTTCTTGACGGCCTGCTGGATGCGATCGATGACCTCAAGCGGTATGTGCGGGACCACTTCGACGCAACGCCCTCCATATTCGAGGTTGCGCTCCTTTTGAATGACGGTCTGATAGACGCGTCCGGTGGTCATGTAGTTCTCGCGGTAGATG
>CAZPAK010000038.1:6089-6460 GCA_964584605.1 uncultured Gammaproteobacteria bacterium | reverse complement strand
AATTTTCGCCGCTGGAGCGAAAAAGAGCGTCTTTTTAAAATATTCCGCCCAACTCTCTGTTTCAATGACTTATTTATCGAACACCTCCGTCATCATCGGCACCACCTGTTTCTTGCGGGAGAGGATGCCGTCCATGTAGACGCGTCCGTTCTCCAGGCCTTTCCCCAAAGCCTTCTCGATGGCGGCCTGATCGGAGGTCGAAACCAGGAACAACGATCCTTCCTTGATGATGTCGGTGATGAATAGGACGACGGAGTGATACCCCCCTTCGGTCCTGACTTTGTCCAAGCCGGCGAGCAAGGCGTCCTCGCGCGAGGAGAAGTCCGAAATATCAACGGTCTCTATCTGCCCGATGCCGAACTTGCCACCCT
>CAZPAK010000038.1:0-6079 GCA_964584605.1 uncultured Gammaproteobacteria bacterium | reverse complement strand
AATCGAAATCCTTATAATCGTTCTTGATGATGTCTTCGTCGCTCATCTCCGAAACCGCTCCGCGGACTTTGAAGATCTCCATACCGAAGGCCTTCCAGTCGTCGATCCCGGCGGCGGCGGCCAATTGGCCGATGATCTCCTTATCATAGTCCGTGCAAGTCGGGGATTTGGTGATGACGGTGTCCACAAGGACGGCCGACAGTAAGACAGCGGCCAGACTCTTCTCCAGTTTGATGTCCTTGCAGAAGAAATGGCGGGCGATGATGGTGCTGACCGAACCCCAAGGCAGGCAGCGGAACTCTATCGGGGAATCGCACTTGAAAGCGATCTTGTGATGATCCCAAACGCCGACTATCTTGGCCTCTCGGCCGCCATCCAAAATCTGCGACTCTTCATTATGATCGACCAGAACCACCTCTTTGCCGGCCAAGTCGGACAATTTCTCAGGAACGGCGACGCCGAACTTTTCCAATATATAGGCCGTCTCTTTATTGATGTCCTCGGCGATGGCCGGGACATATTCGTTGGAGGCGGAAAGCTTGTTCTTGAGGTCGGCCAAGGCGATGGCGCCGGCGACGCTGTCCAAGTCCGGAGACTTGTGTCCGATGACATAAATCATATGTTTGTTTTAAAGGATTCTTTATTTTTTATTCCTCGGAAGGCTCGGTCTCTTCGACCTCTTCCTTCTTTTTGCGACCGCGCTTCTTCGGCTTTTCTTCAGTCTCGGCGGATTCCTCGCCCTTTTCCGGCTCGACCAGTTTATCGGCCAAGCTAGCGGTGTCCTCGGCCTCTCCCGCCGCCTTATCGGCGTCTTTTGGAGTCAGTTTCTCAGAAGTTCCATCGCCTTCCTCCATTATATCTATCTTCCAACCGGTCAAGCGAGCGGCCAAGCGGACATTCTGTCCCTTCTTGCCAATGGCCAAGGAAAGTTGATCGCCCATGACCTTGACCAAGGCTCTTTTCTCCGATTCATTGAGAGTCACTCCCAGCACTTTGGCCGGCGATAAGGAGTTGGCGATGAACTTGACGGGGTCTTCGTCGTATTTGACGATATCAACCCTTTCTCCGCCCAGTTCGCTGGTGATGGTCTGAATGCGGCTGCCGCGCTGTCCGACGCAAGAACCTATCGGGTCGACATTTTCGGCATCGGTCCAAATGGCCACCTTGGAACGGGAACCGGCCTCGCGGGCCACTCCCTTGATTTCCAGGATGCCATTGGTTATCTCCGGTATCTCCACAGCAAAGACCTTCTTTAAGATCTCCTCGCTGGTGCGAGAAAGAACGATCTCCGGTCCGCGATTCCCGGAACGAACCTCTTTGACATAGACCTTGACCTTGTCGCCCGGCTCACAATGTTCACCGTAGATCTGCTCTTCCATGGACAATCGGCCGACGGCCTTGCCCAAGTCGACCAGGACATTGCGTCCTTCGCGGCGCTGAACCACGCCGGTGATGACCTCTCCTTCCTTATCTTTGAACTCGGTCATGACCATCTCGCGCTCCGCCTCGCGAAGCTTCTGGATGATAACCTGCTTGGCAGTCTGAGCGGCCATGCGTCCATATTCCTTGGGGGCGGTCAATTCGGTGATTATCTCCTCCCCGAGCTCGGCGTCATGCTTTATCATCAAAGCGTCTTTGAGCTGAATCTCGGTCTTAGGGTTGAATTTTATGACATCCTCATCCTCTTCGCCCTCGTTTTCCCCTTCGACGACCTCGGCACCTTCCTCTCCTTCCTCTCTCTTGGGGCGATATTTTTCGCTGACTTTGCCTTCCTCGTCGAAATAATCGTCGGGCAAATTGGCCACGACGGTCTTGACATCGAAGATCTTGGTCTCTCCGGTCTCCGGATTGAACTCGACTTTGATGTTCTGATTCTTTTGGCCATAGTCCTTGCGATAGGCGGCGGCCAAAGCCATCTCGATGGTCTCGATGACGGACTCATAGGCTAAAGCCTTTTCTTCGCACACCGCGCGGATGGCATTGGATAGTTCTGACATAGATTTTGTATGCGCGCCCTTTGGGGCGCAATATTTAATTGTTGCTGCTTTTAATAAAAATGGCTAATTGTCCTCAGAACAACTAGCCAGAAACCTTATGATAACATACGGTTGACGAACGGTCAAGCAAGGAAAAAATCGCCAATGACAGCCGCTAAACAGGTAAAAAAGACATTCGTGCGCCGACGAACACAGTCATCGGCAGACTATAGCCATGTTTCTTATCTAATATTATAGCTAACTTTAGCCATTATATATTTAGGTTATTTCTTTAAGACTAAGTAGTAATTAAAGCGATCCCTGAAGATTCGATCTATTTTAAAACCGGCTTTTTTAGCCAATTTTTTGAGCTCGCAAGAACGAAAAGCATGATAATAACGCTTACTCGTCACACCACCCCGCTTCCAATCGAAGAGAACATCGCCAAAATCCATCTGATTACGGCGCAATAATTTTAAAAGAAAAAATTTCCAAATCATTTTTCTGAATTTTTCCTCCGACCACATATTCCACACTGTCAACACGATCCGGCCATCATCCTTAATCTTATTCTTTAACTGTTTTAACGCCTGAAGCCGCAAATCAAAACCCGGCAAATGATGCAATACGGCGACACAAAAGACCCAATCGAAATCATATTCAGACAAATCGCCCAAACTGGCGATGTCGAGGCGCTCGAATTTGCTCTTGGGATATTTTTGGCGGCAGATGTCCACCAAGCGCCGGCTCTGATCCACGCCGATGTATTCAGCCCCCTGTTCGGACAGCGCCTTAAGGATGCGCCCGTTGCCGCAACCGACATCCAGCACTCGTTCGCCGCGTCCGACGCCCTTGAGCATTTCCAAAAGCGGAGGCCAGATGGGCTTTTCTCTGGTCTCGTCGAAAGTCTCTGCTATCTCCTCATAATTGGCTTTGACTATTTTCAATATTTCGTTTTGTTTGTCTTTGTTCATTTTTTTGAATAGGCTCGGACGATCTTTATCTCTTCCCAGGAAAAATCATCACCAAGCTCTTCCTTGATCGGAGTCAGTTTGTCGGAACCGACTTTCTTGATGGCCGACAATATCTTCTCTTGCCTCTTTTTATCGACCAAGCGGCTGATATCCTTTATCAAACCCTTTTCTACCAAGAAACACAGATGGTCAGTGACGGTGTTGACTGTCAATTCGCGCGCGGCGGCGATCTCCTCTATGCCCTTGCCCTTTAAAAAGAGGTCCAAGGTCTCAAGCTGGGTCAGCTTGGTCGGCATCACCTCTTTCTTGACCTTCATCTCCTCAAAGTCAGCCTTAACCTTGGTTTCGACTTTTTTATTCCAATAGCCCCTTCTCTTGAAGCGATCTTCATCGACCTCTATCGTCTCATCCTCCTCCAATCTTTTCCTTCGCGAGTCGATCTCTTGGCGGCGGCCTCCGGTCAGGCAATTGTCGCATTTGCCGCAAGGCTTGGCCTCAGTGTCGCCGAAACAGTTCAATATATATTGAGGGCGGCAACCGACAGTGTAGACATAGTCCTCCATGTCATCGAGTTTTTGGTAAGCGCGGCGAGCCTTTTCTTTGAGCGCCGTGAAATTGATCTTGATGTCTTCTCGCTCGACCCTTTTCAGCATCCTGATCTCTGTTCCGCGCTTGGGTGGTTCATACTCAACCAATCCCGCCTTCTTCCAACTATTGATCGATCTGACCAACGATTCACGGCCCACATCAAGGATGCCAGACACTTCATCCAAGTCCAATTCCCAGCCCTCAAAAAGCTCTTTGGCGAAACGGTCATTAAGCTTATTCAAGACCTCGATCTGCTTCTTGGCCTTTTTGGAGACGAAATCCAAAGTGGTCTTATGGTCATTGATCAAGCGCAGCCAAGCCGGACTGTTCTTCTCCGAAGAACGCGAGACATACCCTTCTCGTTCTAATATCTTAAGGCAGGTTCCGACGGCCATATCCGGAACTTCGTTAGAAAGGCCTTCTTTTATCTCCGCATAGGTCGTGAAGATGCGCTCGACCTCATAATTCTTCAATATCTCATAGACGCTCAACACTGTTTCCGGTGACGGGTTGTCGCCCTGAATGAAGAACTCCCGCAAGAAACGGTCTTTAGGCGCATAGAACATCAGACACAGCGAGGCTTGACCATCGCGACCGGCCCTTCCGGCCTCCTGATAATAAGCTTCGATGGTGCCGGGAAGGTCATGATGGATGACGAAACGCACATCCTTCTTGTCGATGCCCAAACCGAAAGCATTGGTTGCGACGATGACTTTGGTCTTGCCCTTGAGAAAATTCTCCTGAGTCCAATCGCGGCTCTCCGCGTCCATTCCGGCATGATAGAAGACGGCCTCGACGCCGGCTTCCAGCAATTTATCGGTCAGCTCTTCCGCCTTGTTGCGGGTCCCAGTATAGATTATGCCGCAGCCATCGACGCCCTGGACGATGTCGACAATCATCTGCAACTTCTGCGCCTCACTGGCTTTGACCACTCCGAATTGGAGATTGGGACGAGAAAAACCGGTTATCACTTTTTCAGGATCGGACATATTCAACTGCTTGGCGATGTCCTCTTTGACTTCGGGTGTGGCCGTGGCGGTCAAGGCGGCAATCGGCGGACGGCCGCACAGTTCGACGGCCCGATACAGTTTCATATAGCTGGGCCTAAAGTCGTGCCCCCACTGCGATATGCAATGAGCTTCGTCCACGGCGAACAAAGACACATTGAGTCCGGCCAGCGAGGCGACGAACTCATCGTTATAAAAACGCTCGGGGGCGATATACAATAATTTATAGAAGCCCTGTTTGACGCCAGCCAAGCGCTCGCGCGCCTGGTCGAGTGAAATGGAAGAATTAACAAAAGTCGCCGGCACACCGACGCGATTCAAGGAATCTACCTGATCCTTCATTAGGGCGATTAAGGGGGAGATGACTATGGTCGCTCCTGGAAGAACTAAGGATGGCAACTGATATATCAAGGATTTGCCGCCGCCGGTCGGCATCACGACCAAAACATCCTTCCCTGAAAGGATGGCGTCGATGGCCTTCTCTTGCCCAGGGCGAAAACGATCGAAACCGTAATGGATCTTCAATAATTCCTGAGCTTGCCTCTTTTTTTGCGCAATATCGTCTGTCATCTATTTCATAGTATAAAAAACGCCTGCTTTAAGCAAGTGGGCGACCGCAGTCAAACCTTTGTCCTTTGCCTCAAAAACAAAAGCGACCTCGCTCACCTTGAGCCGGTCGCCTTTTTATTTCAACTTACATTTTTCTTCCAAATCTCTAAGGTGTTCTTGAGGGCGGCAGCGATGGTTATCGGTCCGACCCCGCCCGGAACCGGCGTCAGCCACTCGACTTTGTCCTTGACGCTTTCGGCGTCGATGTCGCCATAGACTTTTCCATCGGCCTCTTTGGTTATTCCGATATCGATCACCAAGGCGCCGTCCTTCACATGCTCGGCCTTAATCAGCCCCGGTCGACCGGCCGCCGTTATTAATATGTCCGCCTTGGCAGTCGTCTCTGCCAAATCTTCATCCTGAGAAAATGCCACCCTGGTCAAGACGCCGCGATTCTCCAAGACCTTGGACAGAGTGGAACCGAGAATCTCGGAGTTGGCGACTATGCAAGCTGATTTGCCTTCGACATCCAAGCCGACATCGTCCAAAACCTCCAAAACGACCTGAGCCAACGGCGGCAAAAGGTCATCCTTGCCCAATTTCTTGACATTGTCCGGATGAAAGCGATCGACATCCTTTTGGGGGTCGATCAAAGACACGATTCGATCGGTATTGAATCCTTCTGGCAAGGGCAGCTGCAAGAGTATCCCGTCGATGGTGTCGTCGTCGTTCAGAAACCCTATCGTCTCCTCAAGCTCTTTCTCTGGGGCATCGGCGGCAAGGCGATATAGACTAGTGTCCACGCCGACACGCTTGGCCTCTTTCTCCTTAAGAGAGACGTAAAGGGTCGAATCCGGCCTGTCGCCGACCAGAACTATGGCCAACGAAGGGCGGCGGGAACAAAAAGCGTCGCCGGCGTTGCAGTGCAATATGTCGGCGACGATCTCGTCTTTTATCCTGTCGGCTATCTTCTTTCCGTCAATCA
>CAZPAK010000037.1:3128-6487 GCA_964584605.1 uncultured Gammaproteobacteria bacterium | reverse complement strand
ATATATGACAGTCGGGGAATTCTCGTAGCACAACGAGGGCACTATCAAGCAATCGGCCAAGCGCATCAGGTCGGCGACCTCCTCGGTCGTGCGTCGGCCGGCGACTTTCAGGCGGCCGCCAGACGAAGCTGCCGAATCAAACAATCCTTTCGACAAGCTTCCATCGCCGACAAGGACCAACTCAGCCGCTCCCAAAGCCAAAGTCTCGGAGACCGAGAGCCAGGTCTTGGCCCAAAAAATCCACACCCTTATGAGGCTCCAACTGACCTACGAATAAAAAAACGAATTTTCCCGTCTTTCCAGGGGCGGATGGCCTCTGGGCATCTTCGGAAATGACATCACGATCCTTGAGGAAATTGGGCATGACCAATCTGTTCGAATCCTTGAAGAATCCCCTTTTTTCGTGCTCCGACAGAAGCCAAGATGAGGGAGATATGACGACTTCCGGCGAACCGAACAAAAATCTGACAATGCGTTGATAAAAGCGGGCCGGCCAAGCGTCTATCAACCATTCTTTTCCCCAAAACATCAAACCGGAAGGATGCAAAAGCTGTATATCATGCAAAACATGAAAATGCCTCTGCTTGTTTTTCTTCAAAAGCCTGGGCAAAGACAAGCCGACTCCGATCAAATTGTGGGTGATGACCAAGTCCGGCTTCTCCTTGGCCAATATCGCCTTTATCTTCTTGGTGTTATTCCAGGCTAGCAAGCCGCCAACATGCCAAAAGAACCTTCGCCAGAGCGGATAACTGGACAAATTGTAAAAAATCGACTTTAAAAAGTAGACATTGTCGGATTTCGTCTCTTCCGGGGAAGTGGCAATGACAAAGACATCATGACCTGAGCGAGAAAGGCCCTTGGCGGTCAAAGACACTATTTTCTCCGCCCCACCCCTCTCCCAAGGCGAATATAAATTGTTGATCAGGCAAATCTTCATTTGTTTTTCAGATTCCTAAAGGCCTCCGCCAAGGCGCGGCCCACGACCCTATATGAATATCTTACAAGCGCCAACTCCCTGGCGTCCTCACCCATGCGGCGGCGGCGAACTTCATAGTCCATAAGGAACCTTATCTTGCCGGCCAAATCGGCGGCATCGCCGGCCTTGGCCAAAAGGCCTTCTTTCCCATCAAGGAAAACACTGCGCACTCCGGGCAAATCCGAGGCGATGACAGGAGTCCCGCAAGCCATGCTCTCGGTCAGCACTATGCCGAAAGCTTCGCCCGAATTGACAGAAGGAAGGACTGTGACATCGGCCGAACGATACTTGCCCGGCAAATCCTCGTCGCCGACCATGCCGGAGAAAACTACCGCCCCCTTCAAGCCAAGCTCCTCGGCCTGACGGCGATAATCGTCGGACAAATCTCCGGAACCGACCAATTCAAGCACGAAATCCCTGCCTTCCACCCTAAGCAAGGAAACGGCCTTCAAAAGGACGCCGACCCCTTTGAAATAATGGGCTTTGTCCAGACCGCCGACGAACAATATCCTAAAATGGCCCTTGTCATCGTTGGCGGAGAGCGGCGAAAAACGATCGACATCCAATCCGTAGGGTATCTCCAAAAATTTATCCTTATCTTTTTCATACAAAGATTTCAAGCGCCCCGACCTGACATAATCAAGGCTGGCGGAAATTATCAAATCGGCATCCGAAAACAAAGAACCGAAGACCAAATCGTGCGTCTTCAAAAAAGCTTGGCCCAGAAAGCCGTTCAAGGCGGCATCCATATGGTATTGAATGGCCAATTTTTTCTTATTGCCCCAAAAGAATCTTTTCAGGAACCAAACCACCTCTTCGGCTCCGAAGAAAGGATAATGCAGATAGATGACATCGAAGGCGGCCAATTCCTTAGCCAAAGTCGGAAGGAAGGCGGCATTGCCGGCTTTGACGGGCGTCTTGATCCTCACCACACCCTCCTCCGCCGGAGCGTTGCGCCCATAATCCGGAGTGAAAGTCGTCACTTCAAAACCGGCCTCGCGCAAAAGACGGGCCGCATTGACCGCGGCCGTGCCGATGCCGCCCCTATAGGGCGGATAGACGCAAACTACTTGGGCTATCTTCATATCTTCATCTGGCCTTGCCTATTAGCCACCTCTCGAATGAATAAGCTATCACAAAGACTGCCGCGGCGACGACGATGTCGGCGGCGACGACGGTCCGCCTCAAAAGAAAAGCCGTCAAACAGACCGCGGCCGGCAGGGAAAAGACAAACGCGTCCATCTTCAATCTGTCCATGAAAGTTATCGATATCTCGGCGCTGCTCAAACCGTCTCTCTCCGCCTTCTTCTCTTTTTTCCGCCAAAACTTCAACTTGATCATGAACAATATTCCAAGGGCGGCGAAAGGAACCAAAGAACGCAATATGTTCTTGAAATTCTCAAAATTATCCCCGGCGATGAAATACAGGATGCACAAACCTACTAAAATCAAAGCGAAGATGAAATTCAAAAAATCTATCATCATTCCTTTAGCGCTGCTCATATACCCCTGTTATCGATTAATTTTATTATGATTGGGTTCGCTTCTTCTCCGCCTCATCCAAAGCCACCCTCCTTGAAATAAAAGTAAGGGCCCGATCGACGCGCTCCATCTTCAATCGCAACCTAAAATTCAAATAGAACAGTGCTATGACGGCGATATAGACGAAAATGTTGATGGCTGAGGCTGAAAAACCAAGGCCGGCGAACAAGCGATCAAGCCATTTCAAGGACAGGACGGAAACAGCGGCCAAAACCCAAAAGACCAGCCAAAAGACGAATTCACCATTCGGCAATCCACCCTTCTTTTTCAAAAAGAAAAGCCTGGCGACAAAAAACAATATGACTATCAAAGCGATCAATTGCTGCAACATAATCGTTCGTTTATGAATTATAATTAACGACGGCCGTCAATCCATCAATTTGCCGATTATCGTATCTTTGACTATCCTGACTCCGCCTAAAAAGTTCTGACCGAAATCAGGATAATGAACGCTGATTGGAACTTCTTTTATGCGCAACTCCGACCTGGCGGCACGGTGCAATATTTCGCTGCAATGGGCCATTCCGGACTGCTCGATCCTAATCTTTGCCAAAGCCTTTTTGGACAAAGCCCTGAAACCGGACTGCGGATCCTTCATATTAAGGCCGAAAAAAAGACGGTTGACCAAGCGGGCGATGGGAATGATCGCCACCCGCTTCATAAAAGGTATGCGATTGGATTTTCCTGAAAAACGCGAACCGAAGACGGCATCGGCCTCTCCTCTTTCGATCGGAGCCGTCACCTCGGGGATCTCTGAGGCCAAAAACTGTCCATCGGCATCGAAGTGGACGACGATGTCGGCTCCGCGACCGCGAGCATATTCATCGCCGGTCTCCAAAGC
>CAZPAK010000037.1:0-3118 GCA_964584605.1 uncultured Gammaproteobacteria bacterium | reverse complement strand
CCTTGCCCCCGATTCACAGGATGGCTCAAGACAACCGCCCCGGCTCTCTCGGCGATGTCAGCAGTCTGATCGGTCGAACCGTCGCTGACCACGACCATGACATCCACGAATTCCTTGACCTCGGACAAAACTCGACCGATGGTCTTCTCTTCATTCAACGCCGGAATGACGCAAAAGATGCTCATATCGAATCCTCTTCAGCTATTTTAAAAACTTCCTCCAAAGGAATCAGCCCGGCCATCGCCTTGATCAGCGCGCTCTCAGCCAAAGAGAAGGTTCCTTGCTTTTCAGGTTGAAGCTTGAGAGAGGAAAAATGTCCGGTTTTGATCGAAGAGGCCATTTCTTTATCCATCGATAAAACTTCAAATACCGCCACTTTGCCCGACAAACCCTTTTGACGGCACTTATCGCAGCCTCGGCTCCGATAGAACGATGCATCTTCCAGGGATTCGAACTCCGAGCCGACAATCTTCTCCTCGCGCCAAGCATCAAAGAGGTTCTTTCCCGGGAAAGCCCTCTTCAGCCGCCTGGCTGATTCACGGCCAAGTCTGACTTTTTCCAAACAAAAAGGACAATTCCTATTGACCAAACGCTGATTGATAATCATCTTAACCGATGAGGCGAATAAGGGCAAGGGAACTCCCAATCCTTGCAAAAAATCCAAAGTGGAACAAAGGTTGCGGCCATAGAGCCCGGCCAAGACGAAATAGCCGCGGTCGGCCAAATGCAGAGCCGCCTCTATTCCGTCGCGATCGACCAACTCGTCAAGCATGACGACATCCGGATCCTGTCTTAGAATAAAGGACAAGGCCGGCAAGCGACCGGCGCCTTTTTGGCCGCTAAGCCGACTTTGATTGACACTGGGGAGGTCGGCGCTGATATCGTCCTCGAAAGTCGCGACATTGATCTCGGAGGAATTTATATGATTTATGAAACTATAGAGGGTCGTCGTCTTGCCGGAATTAAAAGGCCCGACTATCAACACCAAGCCTTTTCCCTCCTCCAAAACAGCCTTAACGCGGCCCGAAACCGCTTTCTCAAAACCAAGCTGCCCAAGCCCTAAAACTTGAAAATCATCATGATTCAAAGAAACGATGAAACGAGGCTCCTCCTTCGTCCCATAGGCTGAAACGGAAAAAACCACCCTTACGCCGGCAAAATCCTTTTTGAATCCGCCGCTTCTGACCGAACCGGACTTGGACAGACAAGCCAATTTCTCCAAAGAAGAGAAAAAATCCCCCTTGATAGAAGAATCGAAAGCCAGCCGACCCTTGATTTCGCCGGCATCGTAAAACCTCACCGAGCCGCGGCCCGACGATGACTCCAATATCATCTCGTCGATATCCTCGGCGACGGCATAATCCAGGATCTTATCTAGTATCCTCCCGGTGGCCGCCCCCTTGATCTCGCCAAGGCTATCTTTATTTTTCATCTTTAGGTCGTTCATTGAAGCTATTGATTCAAAAATTCATCGGATCCGATCGCCTTCAAACCCTTGCTGGCCCTCAATTCGTCAATCGACTTCTTTAGGCCGTTCTCCAGGGTCGTCACCGGTATCCAGCCCAAATCGACGGAAGCCTTGCTTATGTCGGGCAAAGGCAATTCGCTCATGAAGAACTCCGGGTCGGAAAAGACTATCTTCGAGGACGATCCGGTGAGCTCGATGATCCTTTTCGCCACCTTGGCGATCGGCACATCCACATCGGAACCGACATTCAAAGGACCGAAAAGATCGGTCTCCATCATCTTCAATGTGGCATCCACCACATCGGAAACATAACAGAACGAAGACGAGAAGCTCTCGTTGCCATAGATGACCAAATCTTCGCCGTCCAAGGCATTCGACACGAAATCGGAGACCATTTGATTGTCTTTCAAAGGCATGCGCGGCCCATAGGTCCGAAAGACGCGAATGATCTTGGCATCGATTCCATAGATATCTTTATAGGTCTTAACGAAAGTCTCGGCAAAACGCTTACCCTCGTCATAACAGGCCCTTTCCGACAGGCAATCGACCTGACCGATGTCATCCTCGCGAATCCTGCCATTCAAAGTGCGGCGCGGACCATAGACCACCGAAGAAGAAAAATGCATCAGCTTGGCCTCGTATTTGCGAGCCAGGTCCAAAACATTTTTGACCGCGAACGAATTGGCCAGCAGAGTGGCCTCCCGGTTGCTTTGAAAATTCTTAGGAGAGGTCGGACAGGCAAGATTGTAGATCTCTTGGATTCCCTGGAACTGAATCTTGAATTTCTGCAAAGACTGCTCCCTCTCCAAGTCTATGGCCTGGAACATGTCGTGGCGCAAAAAAGCGAAATCCGGCTCCGCCAGCAAATGATCGATGTTCCTCTCAGAACCGGTCGAAAAGTCATCGAGGCAGATGACCTTGCAAGTCTTGATCAATTCATCGCAAAGATGAGATCCGATGAAGCCGGCTCCACCGACGACCAGAACATTCTTTTTTTCGAAAATGGCACGCTTGCTCATATGACAAAAATTAAAAGTTAAAAGTTAAAAATTCATCATCCATAGTCATTTTTATTTTTTCTGATTCTTCACTTTTCATTTTAAAATTTCAATCGCCTATCGAAACGGATCCAACGCCGACTCCGCCGGAAAACGACTGATTGAAGGCGTAAAAAGACCCGGTCATCCTCCCTTGGCCGTTGAAAACGCGGATGTGCGGTCCTCCCCCCTGGCCGGCGCCGGTGATTATATCACTCAGCCCATCGCCATCGACATCCCCGGCGGCCACGCTGACCCCGCCGCGAAAACTCTTGTCATAGGCGAAGAACTGGCCTTTGACATTGCCCTGGCCGTTGAAAACGCGGATGTGCGGTCCTCCCCCCTGGCCGGCACCGGTGATAATCTCTTTGATTTGCCGGCCGGACTCGCCGATGACATCGGCTACGGCCAAATTGACACCGCCCATGAAATTACGGTCATAGGCATAGAATTGATTCTTTAAAACACCTTTTCCATCAAAGATCCTGACCAAAGGAGCTCCCTTATTCGAAATGGCTGTGACCACATCCTCCCGCCCATCGCCATCGACATCGCCGACGGCCACGCTGACCCCGCCGCGAAAACTCTTGTCATAGGCGAAGAACTGGCCTTT
>CAZPAK010000036.1:4513-6607 GCA_964584605.1 uncultured Gammaproteobacteria bacterium | reverse complement strand
CTCTACGCCTTCCTGGCCCTTGCCTTTATCCCAGCGGCGGACCGAGCGATAGAGTTTAAGGTATTTGTCGGCCGGGATATCCCAAGAATGTGATTCTTTCATGGCCCTTTTGACCAAGTCTTCCCATTGCGGACCGTACTTATAGCTCTCCATGGCGCGAACGACGGCCCCGAAGAGCTGTAATTCATTGAACTTGTCGAAGACGAAACCGGTGCCGCGATTATGCGCCGGGTCATAGTCCTTGACCGTGTCGTTCAATCCTCCGACGCGGCGCACCACCGGCACGCTGCCGTAGCGCATGGCCCGCAGCTGGTTCAAACCGCAGGGCTCATAATATGAAGGCATCAGATATAGGTCCGAGGCGGCGTAGATCTGCGTCTCATACTTCATACAGTCGTCGTGCGTCGGTAGGAAGACTATCCTTTTGGGATGTTTTTTGGCGAATCTCTTGAGCTTGGACAAATAATCCTTATGACAATCGCCGACCATGATGACTTGCAGATCCAGGGCGGCCAAATGTTCCATGATGTTGACGATCAATTCGAATCCTTTCTGAAAGGTCATGCGGCAGGCGCTGCAGATTATCGGCGTGTTCGGCGAGACGGCCAGGCCGAAGGCTTTTTGGACGAAGGCTTTGTTCTCGGCCTTGGCTTGGATGAACCTCTCGCTGTCATAATTGCGGTGAAGTCCGGGGTCGGTGGCCGGATCCCAAGCGCCTTCGTCGATGCCGTTGATGATGCCGAACAGGCGGTCGGCCCTGTTGGCCAGCAATTTCTCCTGATCCTCGCCGAACTCCTTGGTCATGATCTCCTCGCGGTAGGTCTCGGAGACCGTGGTCAGGGCGTCGGCGTGCAAGATGGCGCGGCGGACGAAGTTGACGTTCTCAATCGACGGTTCCGAAAGCTTAGGCAGGCGGCCTCGGCCGTCGTCGCGCGCTTCGGGCGGGACGCTCCACCAATCATGGCCGAGTTGAAAGACGAGATTATGGATGGTGAAGATGGTCTTGGTATCCTTCAAAGTCTCGGAATAGCGAAAATCGGTCTTCAAGAAATAAGGGATGAGGCCGGTGTGCCAATCATGGCAATGGATAATGTCGGCCTCGAATTTCAAAAGCGAGAGCAATTTGAGCGCGGCCACGTCGAAAACAAAAAAACGGGCGTTCTCGTGTTCCGACCCGTACATGCTCTTCTTGCGCGAAAAATATTTGGCGTTCTCGATGAAATAGACAGGCAAGCCGTCAGACAGGGATCCTTGCCAATAACTGACGTTCACTTTCTCTTCGTCGTTGATATAAACTTCGACGTTCTCGAACAACGGCTTAAGGCCCCAAGCCTGTTTGTCGATTATCTGCTCATAGAGCGGGGTGATGGCGATGACCTCTTGCCCGAGGTCGCGAATGGCGCGCGGCAGACACTCGGCCACATCGGCCAAACCGCCACTCTTGGAGAAGGGTGTCATTTCGGAAGCTATGGAGACTATCTTCAGTTTCTTTCCCGACATATCTTATTTAAAGTTGGTTAAGCCCGGCGACGGCGATGGCCAAAGCGTCGGCCGCGTCGTCCGGTTTGGGCACGTCTTTCAGATTCAAAAGCACCATGACCATCTTCTGCACTTGTTTCTTGTCGGCCTTGCCGTAGCAGGAGATGGCCTGTTTCACTTGCGGCGGGGTGAATTCGACTATCGGCAGCCCGGCGCGCCTCAAGGCCAGCAGCGCCACTCCCCTGGCCTGTCCGACGATCATGGCCGTCTTGGCATTGTTGGAAAAATACAGATGCTCGATCGCCGCCATGGCCGGCTTGTAATTGCCGATTATGCGCTCCAATTCCTTGTCCAAACAAAGCAAACGGTCGGGCAAAGCGCAAGACGGAGACGTCTTGATCGAACCGTACGCCAAACACTTGGCCTTGCCTCCCGGCAATTTCTCTATCAATCCGAAGCCGGTGTCAGCTATCCCCGGGTCGATTCCTAATATTATCTTACCCATCGTTATATGATAATCCTCTATCTATGAAAGGGTGGTCAAAAGTGAAGCGTGCTCTTCTGAATTCAATCCCCTCTACCAGAGGGGTGCCCCGAGCTTGTCGAGGGGCGGGG
>CAZPAK010000036.1:0-4413 GCA_964584605.1 uncultured Gammaproteobacteria bacterium | reverse complement strand
TCTGAATTCAATCCCCTCTACCAGAGGGGTGCCCCGAGCTTGTCGAGGGGCGGGGTGTGTCATCTTTATTATTTCAAATTGGAAAAATACTCCGATATATCTTGATTGTCCTCTATGGCGTTGATAAGTCCGTCAACCTTCTGTTCGTCATCGCCCGAGACGGAAATGGCGTCCTTGGCGACATATTCGATGCCGGCCGATTCGGTGGCCACGCCCTTGCCCTCCAAGAAAGTCTTGACCTTCTGCAGATTGGCCGGAGAGACGAAGATGGTCACACCCTCCTCCTCGACTTTCACATCGTCGGCGCCGGCGTCGATCAGCTCGAGCTGGCCTTCGTCGGATGATATGCCGGCGGCATTGGCGGTCGCGACGCGGATGACGCCCTTCAGATCGAAGTTCCACAGTACGGCGCCCATGGCTCCGCCGTGGCTGGAGAGCAGATGGCGGATTTCGGCGGCGGTGCGATTCTTATTATCGGTGACGATCTTCAAGACGAATTGGGAATTGGCCGGTCCGACGGCCTCGTAGGTGAGCTCTTCGATGGTCACGCCCTCAAGTTCGCCGGTGCCGCGCTTGATGGCGCGCTCGATGTTCTCCTTCGGCATATTGGCGGCCTTGGCGCGATCAACGGCGATGCGCAGGGCGAAATTCATGTCGATGTTACCGCCCTTCTCGCGAGCGGCGATGGTGATGACATTGGCCAATCTGGTGAAAATGGCGCCCTTCTTGGCGTCGTTAACCGCCTTTTGTCTGTGGGTCGTGGCCCATTTGGAATGTCCGGACATAAATCTTGGTATCTGGCGCCTGGCTGCCGGCTAACGGCGAAGACCAAAGCCAATCCTTGAAAAATTAAATTATTTTGGTAAAAAAAGGCCCCCTTAAGGCGTTTGCCAGGCAAGCCGTATCCTCCACCGATTAAGATTAGCACTTACTTGGCTAAAAATCAAGATTTTATACCATTTTTTGGCTTACAATAAAATAAAAGCCACGGCCCAACATTGGAAACCGTGGCTAAAGCGATTATGCGCTAAAAAGTTCAAGGAAAGAACCAAGAACAACCAGCTTGTTAGTAATGCACTTGATAAGGCCTAAAACATGCTCAACGACCTTTTCATCCTTGTGCCCGTCAAACTCCAAGTAAAAAGCAATCTTGCCTTTGTCGCCGGTAAACACCGTGGCCAACATAGATTTGTTCCGGCGGGCCGCTGAGATTACGCCCAGCACCCCATCCAAAGACCCTGGCTCATTATCAAGCCAAAAAATAATGGCCGTCTTGCAACCAGAAGTGGCCAAGCTTTTTTTTCGGCCGATCAAATGGAAAGTCGTTTCATTGCCGCCATTGTCCTGAATATCTTCTTGCAAGATTTTCAAGCCATAGGTTTCAGCTACAAAACGCGAAGCTATGGCCGCCACTCCAGACCCTGGGTCAGACAAAGAAACCAGACGCGCCGCGTCAGCCGTGCTCAAGGCTGCTTGCTCATCAACAATGCCGCGAGCTTTGATAACTTCTCGGCACTGCTTCAAAGCTTCGGGATGAGAAAAGACTTTCTCAATTTTGGCATCAGTCGGAAAATCCGGCCTTACCAGCAAACAATGTTTGATCGACAAAGAAGTTTCCATGATCGGATACACTCCCCGTTTTTCAAAATCATCGCCTCGCCCCAGCCAAAAACGCTTAACATCATCGATCAAACCGGTTGAACTGTTATGAATCGGCGCAACGCCATAATCCGCCTCTCCTGACAAAATCTTAGAGAAGACCTCAACGTTCCCTTGGCAAAAGATGTATTCACTAACTTCCTCGCCGATCATGAAACGACTACCAGCCTCATGCCCATTAGTACCCTTAGGCCCAAGAACTGCCACGCGCTTAGCCATACAACCGCCTTTCTGTGTTTTTCTCCCCACCTAATACCTCCCCCTCCTTTCGAAGGAGGGGTAAGGAGTGGTTCTGTTGTTTATTGAATTATGATTTTAAAGAGCTAAAAAACAAAAAATCTGACCACCATACGAGGGGTCAGAAGGCTTGAACAAAACAATTCAATCAAAGCCAATTAACCCCTGCCCCTAAAGGCAAAGAAAAAGGCGAAGAAAAAATTGTTAGCTTTGATAATATTCATATCTTTCACTTATGCTTATAATAAACCATTTTTAAAAGTTAGTCAACATTATCAAGTAGAATTAGGAGTAAAATTCTTTATGTCATTCCCGCGAAAGCGGGAATTCAGGATTCAACTCCACGAACTGGCTTCCCGCTTTGTGCCACCGCTAAAGCTAAGGCGACACGCGGTCACGGGAATGACACAGAAAAAAAAGACGGGGGAGAAAAATCTCTCCCCCGCTTACGACCAAAAAGATAAGGGGCCAAAGGGCGGCTATAGCGTGGTTTGGCCACACCCGGATAAGACAGGATCGCCATCTTATCCAGCCGCCCCTTGGGGAAGGATCGCTCCGCTCCCCTTTTACTACTCCGCAAATTGACCAGACCCGCAGGCAATAGAAAATTCTATAAATTCTATTTCCGCGCGGATCAATACCAAATTCTTTTCCGCCTTTTCCATCAGCCGCCGATAGACGATCATCAAATTATCTCGGCGCTCCCTCTCGGCCTTTTCCAGTTTTCGCGCCAAATTATTTCTTTCCTGGCTAACTAGAAAAAACTTATCCATTCTCTCGGCGACAGCCAAAGGTACATGAGTCATAACCGCTCCCTTTCTTTGAAGTTTGTTGTTTAAAGAACAATTTTTTTGTCATCCCAACATTTACCTTGTGTCATCCCGGCGAAGGCCGGGATCTAATATTTCTTGTATTATTCCCCTCTAGAGAGGGGTGGCGCCGTAATCGGCGACGGGGTGTGTAAGTCTTTTGTCGTGTCATCCCGGCGGAGGCCGGGATCTAACTTTTCTCATTACACACAAAACCGCCGCTTCCATCATCTTTGGAAGCGGCGGTCGGTATTCACTGAAAATATGTTCTATCTATCAGCTTGTTAGACCACTTCCAAAGACGTTGACCAATACGAGGGTCAACAAGCTTACGATGACGATATTTTTGGAAGTGATTCTATTCATAGCTTAATAAGAATTATACAGATAAGTTTGCAAATGGTCAAGACTTCAATTCTTGACCTTCAAACCGAGCAAAGCGGCGAAATAGGCGACCTGCGAATGGTCGACGGTCAAATGCCGAAAATTGACGACCTCGACCCGCAAGCCGTTTATATTGGAGCCGGACAAATCGCAGCCGGCAAAAGAGACTTTATTTAAAGACGCGCCTTGAAAACTGGCGTTTATCAAAACACAATCCTTAAATTCTACTTCCTTAAGATGGGCGAAGGAAAAATTGGCGAAGTCGATCTTGCAATCCTTGAATTTCACACTCTTCAACTCCCCTTCCGAAACATCCAACCCTGTGGCCTTGGAAGCGATCAAAGAACTGCCCTTGAAATATGCCTTCTCCAATTTGGTGTTGGAAAGATTGCCCCTGTCCATCTTGGAATCGACGAAGTCGAAACCGACGATGGCCGAATTGATGACATTGACGCCGGACAATTTCGAAGATTCGAAAGAGACGTCCTCTAGTTTAGTGCCATCCAAAAAGATGTCGGCGATTTCGCGAGTGTCATTGCGTGCTCCGTCTTTGAAAAATTCATTCTGCATATACACCCACTTGGGAGGTACCCCGTTTCTTTGACAATAGGCTAAGAAATATTAAAAATCCGCGAGCTCTTGGCTCCGCGGATTGTTTTTGCGGTTCTTTTGGGGAGAGAACAAAAGAGGACAAAGAAGATCGGCCTAGAACTGTAAGGTGGAATCGACAGGTATCGGTTCGCCCCCCGCGGGTCTGGCGACAATGAACTCCCACGTTTTCTTTCCTGAAAATGGCGGCCGGTCTTTATAGCCGACCCCCGAAATTTCAGCCGTGTAGCTGCCGGGTCCGGTCGGGCCTAGAAAGAACATTTTGAGGGCGCCTTTGTGCAAGGTCGCCACGCCCGGGACGGTTTTTCCGGCTGAATCCTTTAAAATAAAGGTGAAACCGTACCCCTTGGTGACCTCTTCGTTTTTTTGGAAGACGACCCTTATGCTTTCTAGAAATGAACTTACGGTTCCGTTTTCCGGTGGATAGACCGACCGTATTTCCGAGTTGATGCTGGCGCTTTGGTAAGCGGAAATATCACTACTGGCTGAATATAGCCGGCCGCGGCCAGCGCAACCGGAGAAAAAGAGCGAAAAGGCAGCAGTCAAAGCGATAACGGCAAAGAATTTTCTCATAACGCCTCCTTTGATTTTTGGTCTTGGGTTTTTCCCGTTTTTTCATATTACGAGGCCCGTGGGCGATTGTCAACTATTCGCCTGGCTGCGGCCGCGCGCAGCGGACCGCGGGATGATTTTATGAAATGTTGAAATACAAGAC
>CAZPAK010000035.1:0-6731 GCA_964584605.1 uncultured Gammaproteobacteria bacterium | reverse complement strand
GAACTTCTCCATCGGAATGGCCCTCTTCAACAAGGACAACCCCGAAGAGCTGCTTTGGCGATCCGATCAAGCCGCTTACGCCCATGCCAAAGGCGAGAAGGTCACACCGATATCGGTCATCGAATTCCAAAAAGGTTTGATATTCTACTTCGAGAATGGAGACGGCAATCTGCTCTCCGCCTCTTTGCCGCCATTTGGCTGGTGGGCCGACAAGATACCGGCCAAAGACCGCCTGCGGGTCAAGAAACACGAAAAGAACCCGATCCTCGGGCCTCGACCTGGAAACCGCTGGGATTCCTTCGGAGTCTTCAATCCTACCGTTTTCATGCACGAAGATAAGATCTATATTCTCTACCGCGCCATCGGCGACGACAACATCTCCGTCGTCGGACTGGCGACTTCCCGCGACGGCATAACTATCGACGAACAATCCGACACCCCAATATATGTCCCGCGCGAAGGCTTTGAGGGCGGCAACCTATCCTTCAACGAAAGCGAGGTTCCAGTTTTTGGTTCCGGCGGCGGCTGGGGCGGCTGCGAAGATCCCAAAATAGTCAAAATCGGCAACCGCGTCTACATCACCTATGTGGCCTTCAACGGCTGGGCCGAACCGAACATCGCCATCTCCTCCATTTCCTTGAAAAACTTCTTGTCCAAAAAATGGTCCGCCTGGACCAAGCCGGTATTGATCACCAACGCCGACATCAAGACCAAGAACCCGATTGCCATCAAGCAAAACCTGGCCGACAGGCCCGGATCTAAGACCGCCGGCGACAAGAACCCGGCCATCTTACCTGAAAAAATAAACGGCAAATATGTCATCTTCCATCGTCTTTGGCCGAACATCGTCTTCGATTATGTCGACAGCTTGAACTTCGACGGCAAAACCTTTCTCCGCGGACAGCACATAATCCCCGTCCGCCCGGGAATGTGGGACAGCAAGAAGATCGGCATCGGCGGATCGCCCTTGAGGATAAAAGAGGGCTGGTTGCTCATCTACAATGGCGTGGACAAACGGGATGCTGGCAAATATAAAATAGGCGCTATGATATTGGATGCCAAAAATCCGGCCAAAATATTATATCGTTGCCGACAACCGATATTGGAACCGGAAGAGGCTTATGAGAACCACGGCCATAAATACGGAGTGGTGTTCGCCGGAGGATCGGCCATCAAGGACGGCAAGCTGTTCGTCTA
Source organism: uncultured Gammaproteobacteria bacterium (assembly GCA_964584605.1). Lineage (GTDB taxonomy): Bacteria > Patescibacteriota > Patescibacteriia > Patescibacteriales > WJLG01 > JBAZHE01. Next base: position 5,534 of record CAZPAK010000035.1, on the reverse strand, counting down.
TTACGGCGGCAGCGACAAATATTCCTGCGTAGCCACGGCCGATCTGAACGATTTCATTAAAAAGCTGAAAAGCGACGAAACCCCAAAACTGAAAGAAGTTAAGGTGATAGAATCTTAACGCCTCACCCCGCCCCAAAAAAGCGGGGTGCTGACTAAAAAGGATAAAAAGTTTTAAATAGCTAACTATGCCCATCGCACAAAGATTCACCAACAACCCGATACTCCTCCCTTTGAAACATCATTCCTGGGAGGCTCAAGAGGTCTTCAACGGCTGTCCGGTCAAGGATGGTTCCAAACTTCACCTTCTCTATCGAGCTCAATCGGCCCCGCGATCCAACCATGGAACAGAAATGAGCGTATCGTCGATCGGCCACGCTCTGAACATCGGCCAAACCGACCTTCATTTCAAAAAAAGATCGGAACTCATAAAGCCCGATCAAGATTGGGACAAATACGGATGCGAAGATCCGCGCGTCACCATGATCGATGGCAAATTCTACATCTTCTACACAGCCTTATCCATGTACCCCTTCCAGGCCGATGGCATTAAAATCGGTCTGGCCATAACCACCGACTTCAAGAACATCGAGAAACACCAAGTCACGACCTTCAACTCCAAGGCCATGGGGCTGTTTCCGGAAAAGATAAACGGCAAATATGCGGCCGTATTGACCGCCAACACCGACCGTCCGCCGGCCAAAATATCCATAGCCTATTTCAACGACGAAAAAGAAATATACTCAAAGCGCTTCTGGAACGATTGGTATAAAAATCTGGACAAGCACGCCTTGGTCATACCAAAAAGACCGGAAGACCACATCGAACTCGGCGCCGCTCCCATCAGAGTGGCCGAAGGCTGGCTCCTCATCTATTCCTACATCCGCAATTACTTCAATGGACGCCCGACCTTCGAAATCCGCGCCGCCCTGCTCGACGCTAAGGACCCCAGCAAGATCGTCGGCACCAGCAAATCAGCTTTGCTAGTGCCGGAAGAACCCTATGAAATCTATGGCAAGGTTCCGAACATCGTCTTCCCTTCCGGCTCTTACATAGAAGGAAACATCCTCAATGTCTTCTATGGCGGAGCTGACACTGTCTGTTGCGGCACCAAATTCTACCTCAAAGAAGTCATTGACGACATCCTTTCCACCCCTGAGACAAAATTCTCTCTAAAGCGCTACGAAAAAAACCCTATCATCGCCCCAAATCCAAAAAACGCCTGGGAGAGTAAGGCCACCTACAATGCGGCGGCCATCTACGAGGAGGGACGCTTCCATGTTCTCTATCGTGCCCAGGGCGAAGACAACACTTCCGTCGTCGGCTATGCCTCGTCCCGCGACGGATTCGACTTCGATGTCAGACTCGACCATCCGGTCTATGTCCCGCGCGAAGACTTCGAACAGAAACACTACCCCAACGGAAACTCCGGCTGCGAGGATCCGCGCCTGGTGCGCGTCGGCAACAGGATATACATGTTCTACACCGCCTTCGACGGAGTGAAGCTTCCGAGCGTGGCCATGACCTGGATCGACAGAACTGACTTCATCAGCCAGCGCTGGAACTGGGCCAAGCCCATCCTGATATCGCCCGAGCACCTGGCCAATAAGAACGCTTGCGTCTTCCCGGAAAAAATCAAAGGTAAATATGCCATTCTACATCGTCTCAACAACGGCATCGATTTCCACTGGCACGATAACCTGGACACTTTGGAAAGGGCCGAGCTGGGAGAGGAGAACGGTTGGGCCCAGCCTCGTCCCGGCAAATGGGACAGCCGCAAGATCGGCATCGCCGGTCCGCCGATCAAGACCAAACAAGGCTGGCTACTCCTCTATCACGGCATCTGCGATGAAGACGGGCACTATCGCCTTGGAGCCATGCTGCTAGACCTCGACAACCCCGAAGAGATATTGGCCAGAACAGAAGATCCGATACTGGAACCGATAAAAGAATACGAATCGGTCGGTCAGGTCCCTCATGTGGTCTTCTCCTGCGGAGTAGTGCTCCACGATGAGACCATATTCGTCTACTACGGTGGCGGAGACACCACTCTGAATGTCGCCACCATCCCCCTCAAAGACCTGATAGACAAACTGATGCGCTGCTGCTACGGCTGCTGGTAAAAATCAAAAACACCCTCGCTGAAAGCGGGGGTGTTTTTTTGTTTCGAATATTTGACTTTTTGTTTAAAAAAGGCTTAAATTAAAGGTTGCTCTTTGAAAATAAACCAATAGAACACCAAAAAACACTAAACCCCAAAGGAGGGTAAAATGCTGTCTTTCTGTAACAGAGTATCTGATTCGCTGGAGTACCGCTTTTATGTGGAGACGAAAAGTCCACTCAGTGACAGGGACATTGAAAAGCTTCGCCTAATACTGGCGGACGGATTCATTCCCAGCACTGTCAACAACCTGCCATCCCTGAATAGCGAGGGGGTAATCGAAATCGGTCCGCGGCTTAATTTCGCCACGGCTTGGTCGACGAATCTCCTGTCCATCTGCCGGGCCGTAGGCCTTAACGATGTCGTCAGAATAGAACGGGCTCGCCGTCTGGTCATCCCCGCGTCTTCGGACGGCAAGGCTTTCATAGCCTCTTGCCACGACCGGATGACGGAGCAGGTCTACGCCGAAGAACCGATCAGCTTCGATACCGGCGTCAAGCCGGAACCGCTCAAAACCATACCTCTCATCGAGGATGGTCCGAACGCTTTATTGAAGGTACCAGGATTCGCCGGCGATGAGTTCGATCGTGTGTTTCTGTATGATTATTTCGTCAAACACGAGAAAAGGAATCCCACTGTCGCCGAGATACTCGACCTCAATAACGCCAACAGCGAACATTGCCGACATTGGCTCTTCATGGGCAAATGGATCATCGACGGCCAAGAGATGCCGGACACCCTCTTCTCCTTGGTGAAAGAACCTTGGAAAAGGAATCCGGGCAATTCACTGGCCGCCTTCGATGACAACTCCGGCATCATCGCCGGAGCGAATGTCGTGATAATCATTCCCAAAAATCCGGGTCTGCCATCATCTTATTCGCTTTGTGAGGTCAATTTCTGTCCGACCATCACAGCCGAAACTCACAACTTCCCGACCGGTATCTATCCATTCGGAGGAGCGGAGACCGGAGCTGGCGGAAGGCACCGCGACAATCGTGATGTCCGACAAGGAGCAAGATTGGGCGGAGGCACCACCGGCTATAGCGTGGCCAACCTGAACATCCCGGGCTATAAATTGCCCTGGGAGAACGAGAATTCCATCTACCCGAGCAATCTGGCCACACCGCTGAATATACTGATCAGGGGTTCTGATGGAGCCTCGGATTATGCCAATAAGGCCGGCGAACCGCTTTTGACAGGGTTCGTCCGATCGGGCGACATCATACTTCCCAGTGGAGAGCGCTGGGCGAACATCAAGCCCATACTCTTCTCCGGCGGAATAGGCGTCATCGACGAACGGCATGCCGGCAAGGGGCAACCCGAAGTCGGCATGATCATAGTTCAGATCGGCGGACCGGCCTATCGCATCGGCGTGGGCGGCGGAGCCGCTTCCAGCCTCAAGCAGGGCGATCAGGACATCAAACTCGATTTCAATGCCGTCCAAAGGGGCGATGCGGAGATGTCGAGGAAGGTGGACCGCGCCTTGAAGAGCTGTTTGGACATGGGCGATGCCAATCCGATATTGATCGCTCATGATCAAGGAGCCGGCGGACCGGCCAATGTCTTAAAAGAGGCGGTCGGCAGGGCCGGCGGAAGGATCGACCTGCGCAAGATAAATGTCGGCGACCCGACCATGTCGGTTTGCGAAATATGGGTGGCCGAATACCAGGAAAGGGAATGCGTGCTGATCTGGCCGGAAAGACTGGAGGAATTCCAGGCCATCTGCCGCCGCGAGAAAGTCAACTGCGAAATCTTGGGCGAGGTGACCGGAGACGGACGCTTCGTGGTCTTCGACAGCCAAGACGGTTCCACGCCGGTCGACTTGGACCTTTCCAAGGTCCTGGAAGACCTGCCGCAGAAGACCTATACGGATGAAAGGAGAAAGATGGGATTCTCGCGGCTGTCATTGCCCAAAGAACTGTCTTTCCTACAAGCACTGGAAATGGTTTTGAAGCTCCCTTCGGTCGGATCCAAACGCTTCTTGGTCAAAAAGATCGACCGCAGTGTCAAGGGTCTTGTGGCGCAGCAACCGTGCTGCGGGCCTGGACAGTTGACTGTGGCCGATTTCGGAGCCATGGCCTGGAGCCAGATCGATACCAAGGGAACGGCAACATCGATCGGAGAGAGATCATTCCTGATGTTGGGAGACCCGGAAGCAGGGGCGCGCATGGCGGTGGCCGAAGCCATACTGAATTTGGCTGGCGCCGGTATCACCTCATTGGAGGATATCAAGTGCCGAGCCAATTGGATGTGGGCCCCAAAACTGCCAGGCGAAGGCGCAGCTCTTTACGACGCCGCCCAAGCCATGCGCGACATCATGATGGCCATTAAAATAGCCATCAACGGCGGCAAGGACAGTTCGTCAATGGCCACTAAGGTCGGCGGCGATATAGTGAAGTCCTTCCGTGAACTGGTCATATCGGCCTATGCCGTTATGCCGGACATCCGCAAAAAGGCCACTCCGGACATAAAATGTCCCGGGGAAAGCTTTTTACTGTTTCTTGATCTGTCCAATGGTCATCAGCGCCTGGGAGGGTCGGCACTGGCCCAAGTCTTGGGTCAAGTCGGCAATGAATTTCCGGATGTCGATGATGTGAAATTGCTCAAAAGAGGTTTCGAATTTATTCAGGCGATGATCAACGGCGGACTTGCGCTGTCCTATCACGATGTCAGCGATGGCGGACTGATAACGGCGTTGTCGGAAATGTGCTGGGCCGGCAATTCCGGCCTGGACCTCTTCGGCAGACCGTTGTCCATCGGTCTTTTTTCCGAAGAATTGGGTGTCGTAATGGAGTTTCACAAAGAAGACCTGCGAAAGGTCGAAACGGTGATTGACGACTTCTGTCTTGCCAGTAAAGCTCATTGGTTGGCCAAGACGACGAATGACGCCAAGACCATGACATTGCACAATCTTGGCGGCGATCCGATCGACCTGGAGATGGACGAGACCTACGGGTGGTGGGAGGAGACTTCGGCACAGATCGACGACCTTCAGACCAACTCGGATCAGGCTCAAGAAGAAAAAAGGAATCTTCACCGCCTAAGGAAGGGGGTAAGCTATCGTACGAATCTTTCTTTTTCGGCGACGGCGCCGGATATTCTGGCCAAAGCCGAAAAGCCTAAGGCCTTGATACTGCGCGAGGAAGGGACCAACAGCGAAGAAGAGATGGCATCGGCCTTCTATGCGGCCGGCTTCTCTCCTTACGACGTGACTATGACCGACCTTTTGGATGGACGAATCACGTTGGACGAGTTTCGGGTATTGGCGGCTTGCGGCGGATTTTCATATGCCGACGTGCCGGATAGCGCCAAGGGTTGGGCGGCCACGATCCTCTTCAACGAGAAACTGGCCGAACAGTTCTTACGCTTCTACAAC
>CAZPAK010000034.1:2387-6753 GCA_964584605.1 uncultured Gammaproteobacteria bacterium | reverse complement strand
CTCAGGCGGGCAGATGCACGGTATCTTGCCACACTTGGAGCAAGGCTCCGGTGGGATAGGTCGAAGTCGCCGTCAGCGGCAAGCCGTCAACATAAGAGTTGATGTCTTCCCAGCTGGCGTTCATGACTTCTTCTGGGTTGTATCCGAAGGTCTTGAAGACCGCGCTGGAAGCGAAGCCTCTCTTCTTTCCGTCAACCAACAGGAAGATGGTCCCGCGCGGGGATTTTATCAAGGAGTAGTTGGGGAATTTTATCGGGGCTCCGGTCGAGTATTTGTCCAAGACGGCCTTTTCGACTTGGACGATCTTCTTTTCGTCGAAGCGAGAGGTGAGGGCGGTCTTTGAGGTAAAAGGTCGTTTCTGGCCGTTTTGAATCAGCCAGACGCCGGCCTCCCCCTTGGCCTGCAAAAGCGATCCGTTAGAATAATACGACTTCGCGAAATATCTCCCCCATAATTTCCAAAAGTTGTAGTTGCCATTATAGACATGAGGAGTGTAGTTGTAGAGGGCGGCCGTGGCTTTGTTATAAGGAGTGACGGAAACGTTGCCCTGGATGGTCGTGGAGTATCTGTTGCTGAAAGAATAGGTCTTGCCTTGTTGATAGGTGTAATCGCCATGATTCTTTATGTAGTCATAGAATTGAAGAGTGGCGCTGTTGACTTGTTTCCATAGTCCTTGCCAGCGGGCGTTGTATCCGCCGCTGTCCGGGCAGCCGTAGCCGGTGGCCCAATCCAAAGAGCCTTGCGACGGTGCCGGATTCTCGATCAAGCCCTGCTCTTTTTGCAAGAGCACAATGACGAATTTGGGGCTGATCAGATTGGCTTGGCATCGGTCGTAGATTATTTTGGAAGCCCTTTGGACCTCTCCGGTGTTCGGGTTGGCCATGGAATAGTTGGCCAAATAGCTGCCCTTCGACTCGAGGAAGAGTTGGATTTCGGTTTCGGACATCGAATTATAATCCAATATTTCGGCATCGCTGATGATGTAGTTGGGATCGAAATTGGGGTCCGGCTCTTGGGCCAGTATCGGCTGGGCGATGCCAAGCAGGACTGCCGCCATCATTATTATAGCGATCATCTTTGGTCTTTTGTGGTTGGTAGTTGTCATAAATCAAGTTTGAACGGTTATTTTGGCTTTAGTTTTTATACACATTTTTCATTATAGTATAACAAGAGCAATAGTTCAATTTTTACGGCCGTTTTCGATTGATTTTTGTTTTGTGGTCGTTTTATCTTTTAATATAAGTGAAACAAACTTTTGGGAGAAAGAACCAGCTTCGTCCTGAGAGAGGGGCTTTAATTGGGTGAGGGCATTGGTTCTCGCGAAGCGTTCCGATGATGGGCTGATCTTACTTTTTTGTCCAAAGGAAGTTTTTAAAAAGCTTGTCAGGGAGGGCTGTGGATAATTTTTCAGCCATTCAAAGGTGCTAATGTTCAGTGAAAAAAGTGGTGGGGAAGAGATTGACGACGATTTTTTTTAGGTGTATAATATAAATAGATACCACAAGATGTTGGGTTTAAAATGATATTTCGATACAAAATATAGATATTGTCAATTTCCCCACCGTCTTGGCGATTTTTAGCGGAAAAATATTATGAAATGTCCGATATGCTATTTTGAAGATACCAAAGTCATCGATTCGAGGGTCGCCACGGACGGCTTGGCCATCAGACGCCGCCGCGAATGCGACAAGTGCGGTTTTCGCTTTTCGACTTTCGAGGAAATGGAGATACTGGATCTCACGGTGGTCAAAAGAGGAGATGAGAAAGAGGCCTACAATCGCGACAAGATGGTGGCCGGCCTGAAGAAATCGCTGGAAAAGAGGCCGATATCCGAAGATGATTTCAAGAAATTGGTCCATAATATAGAAAGGGACATACAGCAGCTTAGGAGGAGTGAGGTTCAGTCAAGCGAAATCGGCAAAATAGTCATGAAACATTTGATGGAAACCGATGCCGTGGCCTATATACGCTTCGCTTCCGTCTACGAATCCTTCAAGGATGCCGATGACTTTCAGGAAAAGATAAATAAGCTTTTCGCCATAAACAAGGAAAAAAAGAAATAATGAATGATAAATGAGGCAATTGATTAAGAAAATTTCCGTTCATCGGGCAAGGAGGCCGTTTGACCGACAATCTTCAATCCTTCAATCCATCATTTGAATTCAGCTAATTCCCATGCCAACCAATTTAATCTCTCAAATCAGAAAGCGTTCCGGCGAGATAGTCGATTTCGATCGCAACAAGATCTTTTTGGCCATCAGCAAGGCCGCCGAATCGGTCGATGTCCACGATAAGGATATGATTGAAAAACTGGTCAATCAGGTGGTTGACAAGTTGTCCCGCAAATTCCATTCTCGCAGCATTCCGGCGGTCGAAGAGATTCAAGATGTCGTCGAGGAGACCTTGATCGAGGGCAAAGCCATCGCCATCGCCAAGGTCTTCATCCTGTATCGCGACCAGCATCGCCAGCTCAGGGACCTCAACGCCAAGACCAATGAAGAGAGATTGATGGAGGATTATTTGGGGCAGGCCGATTGGCGCTTGAAGGAGAATAGCAACATGAGTTTTTCCGTCCAGGGATTGAACAATTATCTGGCCTCTTCCATTTCCGCTAAATATTGGTTGAATAAGCTGTATCCGTTGGAGATTCGCGACGCCCATGTCAACGGAGATCTGCACTTGCATGATTTGGGCATGTTGGCTCCGTACTGCTGCGGCTGGAATTTGAAGGACCTTCTGATCCGCGGTTTCGCCGGGGTCGATGAAAAGACGCAGTCCAAAGCCCCTAAGCATTTTCGCAGCGCCTTGGGGCAGATAGTCAATTTCCTTTATACCATGCAGGGGGAGGCGGCCGGAGCGCAGGCTTTCGCCAATTTCGATACCTTGCTCGCTCCTTTCATCAGATATGACGGCTTGAACTATGACGAGGTCAAGCAGGCTTTGCAGGAGTTCGTCTTCAATTTGAATGTCCCCACTCGCGTCGGTTTCCAAACCCCGTTCACCAACATCACTCTCGATGTCACCCCGACCCCGTCCTTCAGCCAGGAATCCGTCGTCATCGGCGGCAAGCTGATGCCGGAAAAATATAAGGACTTTCAAGCCGAGATCGACATGTTCAATCAGGCTTTCGCCGAGGTCATGCTCGATGGCGACGCTCGCCACAGGATGTTCGCCTTTCCGATACCTACTTATAACATCGACAAGGATTTCGATTGGAACCGACAGTCCATGAAGAGGGTTTGGGAGATGACCGCCAAGTATGGCATCCCTTATTTCTCTAACTTCGTCAATTCCGATATGAAGCTGGACGATGCCCGCAGTATGTGTTGCCGTCTGCGCCTCGACAATCGCGAACTGCGCAAGAGGGGAGGCGGGCTGTTCGGCGCCAATCCGCTGACCGGATCTTTGGGTGTCGTCACCATAAACTTGGCCAGAGTCGGCTTTTTGTCCAAGGACAAAGAGGATTACAAGCAGAGATTGGCCCATTTGATGGATTTGGCCAAGGAGAGCCTTGAGATAAAGAGAAAGATAATCGAAAAATTCACCGATGACGGCCTATATCCGTATTCAAAGTTCTACCTGTCTGAAATAAAAGAGAGGTTCGGAAAATTCTGGCAGAATCATTTTTCGACCATCGGCATCAACGGCATGAACGAGTCTTTGGTCAATTTCATGAAGCAGGGCATCGCCAGCAAGGAGGGCAAGGCTTTTGCCGTCGAGATACTCAATTTCATAAGAGAGAAGCTGGCCACTTATCAGAACGAGACCAATAATCTTTACAATTTGGAGGCCTCGCCGGCGGAGGGCGCCACTTATCGTTTCGCCAAAAAAGACAAGGAGCTCTATCCTAACATAATCGTGGCCAATGAAGACGCTTTTCAGAACGGAGCCGATCCTTATTACACCAACTCCACTCATTTGCCGGTCAACTATACCAGCGATATCTTCGAGGCCTTGGACCTTCAAGATGAATTGCAGATAAAATATACCGGTGGCACGGTCTTGCACGGCTTTTTGGGTCAGAAGATAGACGATCCCGAGGCGGCCAAGCAGTTGGTCAAGAAAATAGTGTATAATTATAAATTGCCCTATTTCACCATCACTCCGACCTTCTCGATCTGCCCCAAGCACGGCTATTTGCCGGGAGAGCACAAATTCTGTCCCAAGTGCGACGCGGAGAACGGCGTGCAGGGGGATGGAGTGAAGGTCCACGGATCGGAAAAGAATGAGGAGGCGGCTTTTCAGAAGAAGGTCAGAGACGAGCAGGTGGTGATCATGCGCGGCGATTCCGTCAGGTCGGACAATGCCGAGAGGAATATAATCAATCAATTGGCTTAATAATAAATTAAGATAATTAAAACAAAAA
>CAZPAK010000034.1:0-2377 GCA_964584605.1 uncultured Gammaproteobacteria bacterium | reverse complement strand
GAGATAGGAAAAATCATAAAAAAGTATTTTGGGGTTAAAACAAAAATAAAAGAATTAGGATTCTAGATTCAAGGGGGTTTTAAAAAGCCTTTGCCTCGAAAGAGGATTTGGCCAAAATAGCCATAAAAAATCTTTTTCTTAGTTCTTACACGGATCTTATGAGCCCGACACAGACCAAAAGACAGGAGTGCATCGTTTACAGCCGAGTCGTCGGCTGGTTGACTCCGGTCAAGAATTGGAACAAGGGAAAGAAGGCCGAGTTCGCCGACCGAAAGACTTACGAAGTCAAAGATTGCGGCTGTTAATAAGGTAATCGAATTCCGGATCGGTTTAGGCGATCGGCCGCGGCCGTTCCGCCTAAAATTATGAAGATAGGTGGTTTGGAAAAATTAAGCTTGATAGACTACCCCGGCCGTTTGGCCGCCGTGGTCTTCACTATAGGCTGCACTTTCCGCTGCCCCTTCTGCTACAACCCCATGCTCGTGCCAGACAATGGCAAGAGTGAAGATACTTTGCCGCAAGGCAAGGCTGATGAAGGCCAATCTTCCATAACGGAGGCTGGCCTTTTTCTTTTTTTGGAAAGCCGGCGAGGCAAGCTGGACGGAGTGGTCGTTTCCGGAGGGGAGCCGACAATGCAGTCCGATTTGCCAGAATTCATGTCCAAAGTCAAAAAAATCGGGTTCGAGATCAAGCTTGATACCAACGGCAGCAATCCTTCGATGTTGAAGGAATTGATCAAGAGGAGACTGGTGGATTATATAGCCATGGACATCAAGTGCGACGAAGCCGGTTATGAAAAATCGACCGGCAAGAGGTTCGATTTTGGCAAAATCAAGGAAAGTGTTAGAATTATAAAGGAAAGTGGCTTGCCTTATGAATTCCGCACTACTTGCGTTCCGGGATTTTTGGATGAAGCGGCGGTGGAAAACATGGCCGCCATGATTGATGGCGCCGATAGGTGGTTTTTGCAGCGTTTCAAATCCGATACTGAAACGATCGATCGATCCCTCTTCGGTCTGGCTGGTTTTTCAGAGCAACAGATGGAAGCTTTCGCCGCCATCGGCAGAGAGCATGTCAAAGAATGTGAAATCAGAGGTTAATGCTTAATAGCGTATGTGGCTTGGAAGTGTTTTTCATCTTTGAAGATGTTCCCTGTCCGCATATCTTTTTAATTATGGACGAAGAATCGAAAAAGCTAGTCGAAATCGCCGCCAAGAACGGCGATGAAGTCAAAAAGGATTTGGCCGAGATAAAAAAGATGGTCAAATCGATCAAAAATCATTTCATCAGGGAGGAGGTCTACAGCTTTCTGAGATTCTTGATAATAATCGTGCCTCTGGTCGTGGGAGCCATCTATTTGATGCCGTTAGTGGAAAAATCAATGACCCAATATCAGCAATTGATGGGTTTTTCCCTTGACCTCGGCAATGGCAAGGCCGGTGTTCAGGACATACAAAAATATGTTTCGCCAGATGTCTTGAAGCAGTTTGAGGAGTTAGGGCAAAGGAATAAGTAATAATCGCTTATGCTGGAATATTTGATTTTAGGGGCCGTTCAAGGATTGGTCGAGTGGTTGCCGCTTTCGTCGGAAGGAATGGTCTTTCTGGTCAAAAGCAATTTTTTCAACAATGGTGAGACGGCTATGGGCGTTCTGCGTTTGTCCCTATTCTTGCACTTGGGCACTTTTTTGGCCGCCTTCGTGTATTTTCGCCAGGAGATATTCTCCTTATTTAGAACCATGTTCGCCTATCGCAAGTCAGGTGATGGCGATAAGAGGCTTTTGAAGTTCTTGCTGGCGACGACCTTGATCAGTGGCTCCTTGGGATATGTTCTGGCTAAGGTATTCGATGCTTTTTCATCCTCCTTTGAGAATTTTGGCAAGTTCGTCACAGTGTTCGTCGCCGTCTTGTTGTTCGCGACCGGCATCTTAATCATAAAATCCAAGAAGCAACAGGACAAGCGGCGCACAGAAGGGGAGGTTACGGTGAAAGACGGGGTCATTTTGGGCATAGTCCAGGGCTTGGCGGTCTTGCCAGGATTTTCTCGTTCTGGTTTGACCGTGTCCTCTTTGCTGTTCCGTAAATTCGACGATCTGCCGGCCATGCGCTTGAGCTTTTTGATGAGCATGCCGATAATCTTTTTAGGCAATGTCGTCCTCAATTTCGATAGGGCCATGATATCTTGGCCATCGTTGGCCGGGGTCGCCGCCGCTTTCGTCGTTGGCTTGGTGACCATAAACCTCTTTCTGGGATTGGTTAAGAAAGTTAATTTTGGATACTTCGCCATATTCTTCGGGGTTCTAATGGTGTTGTCGGTTATAATAAAATAAAAAATATATGGGTTTTGAGAGTTTCACTTCTTCGGAAAGCTTAAAAAG
>CAZPAK010000033.1:0-7050 GCA_964584605.1 uncultured Gammaproteobacteria bacterium | reverse complement strand
AATATATTCTGGTCGACGAGTTTCAGGACACCAACTGGGTCCAATACGAGCTGGTCAAACTCCTTGCCGCCCCGCAGAACAACATCACCGTCGTCGGCGACGACGATCAGTCTATCTATCGCTTCCGCGGCGCGGCCATGGCCAACATCTTGGAGTTCAAAAAGGACTATCCTGATTGCCGGCAGGTCTTCTTGGTCGAGAACTATCGTTCCTGTCAGGAGATATTGGACCTGTCCTACGATTTCATCAAACTCAACAATCCCAATCGTTTGGAGGAGCAGTTGAAGGACGAGGGTGCCGGTCTGTCCAAAAAGCTCAAGTCCAATGTCGAAGGAAAAGGCGTCGTTGAGGTGATACGGGGCGCAGATACGACCGACGAGATCGCTCGCGTGGTCGCCAAGATGATCGAGATAAAAGGGGAGGACAAAGAGGCGACTTGGGGAGACTTCGCGGTCTTAGCCCGCGCCAACGACCATGCCAGGGAGGTCTGCGGCTTTTTGGATGAAAAGGGTATACCGTATAAATTATTCTCGTCCCGCGGCCTCTATGGCAAGGAACCGATACTTAACTCCATCAATTATTTGGCGGCCATCGCCGACCATTATGACGGCGTCGCTTTGTTCAAATCCCTTTCCATCCCGGTCTTCGCTTTCAGCGTGGAGGATTTGGCCAGCTTCAATTATATGGCCGGCCGCAAAGGCATATCGCTCTATAAGACTTTGAACGACGCGGCCGCTTTGGGCTTCAATAAAGTGCAATTAGAGAGGATAAACAAATTTTTGGGCATATTCCGCCAGCACGCCGGCGACGCCCGCACCCGCCCGGTGTCCGAGATCTTCTTGTCATTTTTGGAGGATTCGGGCTATTTGAAGCACCTATATTCCCAAGGCGAACGTCAATCCATCGAGGCCGCCAATTTGCTCAATCAGCTGATGAAGCGCATCAAGGAATTCGAGAAGGATAGCGACGACAAATCCGTCCGCGCCTTCCTTGCCGAACTTTCGGTCGAGATCGAGGCTGGAGAGCAAGGCACTTTGCCGGCCAGTGAGGAGGACGATCCGGAGACCGTCAAGATTATGACCGTCCACGCCTCCAAGGGCTTGGAGTATGAATATGTCTTCGTCATCAACATGATCGATCAGTGTTTTCCAACTCGGGAGCGCTCTGAGACCATCAAGTTGCCCAGCGCGCTCTTGGATGAGAAATTGCCGGAGGGCGACCATCACTTGGAAGAGGAGCGAAGGCTGTTCTATGTGGCCGCCACTCGCGCCAAGAAGGGATTGTACCTGTCTTGGTCCTCGGACGCCGGCGGCAAGCGCGCCCGCCGCGCTTCGCGCTTTTTGGTCGAAGCCGGGCTGGTCGAGGACCTTTCTGAAAAGAACGCCGAAGAGAAAGAGCCGGAACCGCTGGGCGGCAAGGATTTGCTTTTAAACAAAAAAGAGGAGCGACTCAAGGTCGCTTCCGAACCATTCATTCCTAAAGCTCCGGAGCGCTTCTCCTATTCCCAATTCGCCGCCTATAAGAAATGTCCCTATCAATACCGTTTCGCCAATATCTTGAAGGTGCCGGTGCGCGGCAAGCCGTCGTTCTCTTTCGGCAAGACCTTGCATGCCACGCTGCAGAGGATATTGGAGACCGTCTCCGCCGCCTCTGGCTTGGGCCAGAATTCCTTGTTCGGCGCCGGCGAGAAGAAGCTCGAACCAATAGCATTGGAAGAGTGTTTGAAGATATATGAGGAATGCTGGGATGATGATTGGTATCCTTCGGAGAAGATCAAAGAGGAGTACCATAAGAACGGTGAGAGGATAGTCAAAGAATTTTATGAAGAGAACAAGGGCGATTGGCCCAAGGTCGTCTTCTTGGAAAAGGCTTTTTCTTTGCGTTTGAAGGTCGATGGCGACGGCGTGACCATCGCCGGCAAGATCGACCGCATCGACGAGCGTCCGGACGGCAAGCTGCGGATCGTCGATTACAAGACTGGCAGCCCCAAGGAGAAATTGGAGTTCGACGACAAGGCCCAGCTTCTGATCTATCAGCAGGCCGCCAAAGAGCTGTTCCGGCAGGAGGTCGGTGTCTTGGCCTTCCGCTATCTGGAGAACGGCAGCGAGATCGAGTTCTTGGGCAAGGACAAAGACTTCGAGAAATTGGATGAAAAGATGTGCGATATCATCCGCCATATCCGCAGAGGGGAGTTCCCGCCCAAACCGGGCATGTGCAAGTACTGCGACTTCAATCAAATTTGCGAATATAAAAAACTATAAAGGGGGGACCTTGAAGCTTTATTGTTAAAAAATATGGCAATCAAAGAAATCTCAAAGACAATCCGGGGTTATTTCAAGGGGGCGCTTCAGTTGGTTTTGGCCAATAAGAAGTTAGTGGTCTATGCTTCTTTTTTCGCTTTGGCCGGCGGACTGTTCAATCTTATAAGGAATCTGCCGTCATATTTCGCCTATATCGAGTTCTATAATCCATTTTGGTCCGGTTTTTCTTTTTCATCGCTTTTCAACGGCGGGCGCTGGCTGTCGGTCTTTTCCTCCTCTTTAAGGGAATCTTTGTCTTTGTCCGGGTTTGTTTCCGACATAGCTTATCTGTCCAGCGCCAATCTGATATCCGTCGGAGTTTTAGCGGCCGCGCTGTTCTTTTCTTCCGCCCTTAAAGAGTTCTTTCACAGAAACGATTTTGCCTGGCAAGCGGCCTTCTATTCTTTTGCGGCCAGTCTGATCTTCCTTCCTTTCTATTTGGTCTTCAGCAAATTTTTGCCGGTTGTTTTTTTGGCCTGGCTATTTTTGCTTGGAGAGAGTTTGGCCTTAAGCCTGTTCTTTGTGATCTTGCTGACTTTTTTCGAAATCGTCTTTTTGCGGGTCATAATTTGGCGCTCTTCCGGCTTTGAATATCGGCGCCAGGAAGTCTTCGCGTCTGTTTCCGGCTCCTTTCGTTCGCTGTTCCTGTTCAATCTCATTTGGGTCTTTTTGAATCCGGTCAATTTTCCCGGGTTAATCTCCGTTCCGGCACTGTTGAGCCGTTTGTCCGGATCGCTTTCGATTTCTTGGCTGGCCGTTTCCGCCGATGTTCTCCGCTATTCTTCGATTTGGCTTTTTTTGATGTTCTCCTTGGCTTTCGTCTTCACCCCCGTGCTGATGGTCCTCAGGCCATCGCTCGGACTTTGGCCGGCCATGAAAGGTTCGCTGGATATCTACAGAAGAAGATCGGCGGTCGCCGCCGGCTTGATCGTGGGCGGCGTCTTGCTTCAGTCGTCAGCTGATTTTTTGGTCGGATTCTTTTCTCGCGTAGTCGAATTTTTCGGGTTCGGCCAGTTTTTCCAGGTTTTTTTCAAAGATATCGTCGGCCCCGTCTTTTACGCTTCGGCTTTGCTGATTTTCATTTCGGCGATAGCCAGGCTGGCGGATGATTTTGGCAAGGGAACGGCCGCCAAGCCTGCAGAGAATGCCGTCGGCGATTCGAAAGGCCTAAACCTTGAATGAAGAGTCAAATAGTTATATCATTGATTATCGGTTATTTTGATAAATATGGAAGAAACAACAGAGAGAATAGTCAGCCAAAAGGAGGAAGGGGAGGACGGCGTCCTTGATTTGACTTTGCGGCCGCAAATACTGGAAGAATTCATCGGTCAAGGCAAGGTCAAGGCCAATTTGGACATCACTATCAAGGCGGCCCGGCAGCGCAGCGAGACGATTGAACATGTCTTGCTTTACGGCGCTCCTGGATTGGGCAAGACCACTTTGGCGCACTTGATCGCTCGCGAGATGGGTTCCAATATTCGAGTGACCACCGGTCCGGCCATCGAGCGTTCCGGAGATTTGGCGGCCATACTTTCCAACTTAGAGTCAGGCGACATTTTATTCATCGACGAGATCCATCGCCTCAACAAGACGGTCGAAGAGATGCTCTATCCGGCTATGGAGGACTATGTCTTGGATATAATTATCGGCAAAGGCCCCTCCGCCCGCACCGTCCGCATTGACCTGCCTCGCTTCACTTTGATTGGCGCCACCACTAAGGTAAGTTTCTTGTCCGCTCCTTTGCGCGACCGTTTCGGAGTCCATCATCATTTGAATTTTTATGAAAGAGAAGATATGGAGAGGATAGTGGCCCGCAGTGCCGGCATCTTGGGAATGGACATCGCCAAGGAGGCTGCCTGTGAGATCGCCTCTCGTTCCCGTCGCACCCCTAGGATAGCCAATCGTCTTTTGAAAAGAGTCCGCGATTACGCTCAGGTCCATGGCAATGGCATCTTGAGCGAGGCGGTTTGCCGGGATGCGTTTGCTATAATGGAGATAGACGATTTGGGCCTTGATTGGGTGGACAGGAAGATACTCGAGACCATCATCGACAAGTTCAACGGCGGACCGGTGGGCCTAAACACTATCGCCGCCTCGACAGGCGAGGAGATGGAGACCGTCGAAGATGTCTATGAGCCTTATTTGATGCAGTTGGGATTCCTGGATCGATCGCCTCGCGGAAGATTGGCCACCGACTTAGCCTATAAGCATTTAGGCAAATCCAGGCCCGATCAGGGAAAGTTAGTTTAAGACAATCAATCTTATTTTCAATATCATATGGCAAAAGAAAAAAGAGTCGGCGGGTTCCTATCGTTTCTTTTTACGGTCCTTTGCTTGGCCGCCGCCATTTTTTTCGGCATCATGTATTTTTCCCAAAAGACCAGCTTCGATGAATCCAAAAGGATGTTGTCCGAAGCCAAGAGCGGCTATGGCAACATCCTGTCTGATATATCCAATCTGCGAATGAGCCTGAATGCCACCGAAAACGATAACAAGAAGATGAAAGAGGCGCTTGAGGCCTTTTCAGCGGGCAAAGAGAATATCGGAAAGATCAAAGGAATGCTGTCGCACGAAAAGAATCCTTTGCCGCTCGGGTTGCTGGCTTGCGCCGAGACTAAGGCCGGCGATGGGCTCTTCTGCATCAATCATAAGAACGATGGGTCCTATGAACTCGAGGTTCCGGCCGGGGAGTATTATGTCTTCGCTTTGGAGACTTGCTATCCGCCGATCAACAACGGCCGTGTCACCGCCTGTCCTTCGAATGTGGCCTATTATACGGAATTCGTGAAATGCGACCCTAATGAAGCCGACAATCAGTGTCCGCACGACAAAGCTTTGCTGACGGTTGCCGGCGGGGCCGAATTGGACAACATCAACCCTTCGGATTGGTTCAAGGAAAAGAAATAGGCAAAGCTTTTTAAAGAAGAAAAATATGGCTAAAAAGAAAAAAAATTCGCCTTTTTTGGGCGTATCTATTTTTCTCGTCGCGGCTTTTCTGCTTTCGGCCGGCATCTTCGCCGCTTTGTACATCGATCAAAGGGACAAATTGGAAGAGTCGGATGAAAAGCTTTCTGACGCTCAAAGCAAGCACGAGGATCTTTTGGTCGATGTTTCCCGGCTGCGGTCGCAACTGGATTCGGCCGAAGAAAAAGGCAAGCTATTGGAGGCGGCCAGCAAGGAGATAAAGGATAAGGCGATATCGTTATTGGTTGAAAAGTGCGATTCGGAGAATTGCCTGCTTTCATCGGCCAAGAACAGAGTCTTTGGTTTAGCCACTGTGAAAGCCTATTATCGGAAGGTGGATAGGTCCGGCGCGAGCCATCCGGCCATAGTCATCGTCGAAGGCGAGAGGGTTTTGATCGATGAATTGATGGGCGAGGATGGTCCCTGGATCGAAAGGGTCAATGGCGTGGAGGATCCGATCGTGATTTTCTCATACGGTTCTTTGTCCGATGCCGATAAGAACAAAATAAGGTCGGCCGCCGAAGACGATCCGGTCGTGATGAAGATATTTTCTCAAGAATCGATCGATGGAGCAGGTTCTGATTTGTTTTCTCCTTGGGCTGTTTTGAGCGTTGAGTAGGGCGTTTTGCTTGTCTTCAAGCCGCGGCCGCTTGCCGCGGCTTTTGTTTGACAGAGGCACCTTTTATTGACATCATTGGTATTGAAATATGGCCAAATACAAACTATCAGATTTCGATTATGATCTGCCGGAAGAGTTGATCGCCACCGAGCCGGCTTCACCGCGCGATTCTTCGCGGCTTTTGGTGTTGGACAAGAAGACCGGCGAGATGGAGCATCGCCATTTTTCCGATATCGTCGATTATTTGGATGAAGGGGATGTTCTGGTCTTGAACGATTCCAAGGTCATCCCGGCCCGCTTGATGGCCAAGAAGGAAAGCACGGGCGGCAAAGTGGAAGTTTTGCTGCACAAGAAGGTCTCGGCCGGAGAGTGGGAGTGCTTGCTCGGCGGACGCGTTCATGATGGTTTGAGCCTTTCGATCGGCAGGGGGTTGTCGGCCGAAGTTTTGAAGAATAACAACGATGGGACTTGGCTTGTGAAGTTTAGCCTTTCCGGAACCAAACTGTTAAAAGCCGTCGAGAAGGTCGGACAAATGCCGTTGCCGCCTTATATCGTGGCTCAAATAAAAGATAAAAAAGAAAAAAGAAAAGATAAAGAGAGCTATCAGACCGTCTTCGCCGATGATAAAAAGGCGGGGAGTGTGGCCGCGCCGACGGCCGGATTGCATTTCACGCCGCGCCTTTTGGATAAGTTGAAAAAGAAAGGCGTGAAGATATTGAAGATAACCCTGTATGTCGGTATGGGCACTTTCGCGCCGGTCAAGACCGAGGATATCTCCAAGCATAAGATGCACGCGGAGTGGGTGGAGGTTGGCAAATCGGCAATCGGCAATTTGCAGTCGGCAATCAGTGAAAAAAGAAGAGTTATCGCCGTTGGTACGACTTCGTGCCGATCCTTGGAGGCGTGTTGGCAGAAAATGGGTCGCCCCTTCGACAGGCTCAGGGCAATCCTTCCAGGATTGGGTGGACATCTTCATCACCCCTGGCTACAAGTTCAAAGCCGTCGACGGCCTGATCACCAACTTCCATCAGCCCAAATCGACTTTGATGATGCTGGTCTCGGCCTTAGCCGGGAAGAAGAACATCGATAAGGCCTATGCCGAGGCCATAACAAATAGATATAGATTCTATTCATATGGCGATGCTATGTTTATAAAATGACTTTTCT
>CAZPAK010000032.1:0-7436 GCA_964584605.1 uncultured Gammaproteobacteria bacterium | reverse complement strand
GGCTTTATTTCAAGAAGGCCTATCGTCTTGTCTGGGGGAATGCGCGTCTTGGAGTGTCGCTAAAATTAATTGCATGGTGTCCGCCGTCGATTGTCCGTCGATGACGGATGTTTGCGGATTATAATCGTTATCCATATGAAAAAAGAATTGATCATCGGGATCGGCGCCGTCGCCACGGCCGGAATGAGATGCCGATCAGGATCGATTATTACGGCAACTACATTGCCACCGACCCTGATACCAAAAAGAAGGATTGGGTCGTGTCCGATATAAACGGGGAGCAGGAGGCAGTTTCGTCTCGTACCGGCTGTGCCGGAGTCTATCAGTTGGATAACTCCCCGGGTCAAGACCTTTTGGCGGGCGGAGAGCAAATATCGATAGATAAGAGCTGCAAAGAGTCCGATATCAGCGGCAGCCATATCTGGACCGATTTGATCGGAATCTCTTTCGGCCTTTTGGTTTTGTATGTCCCGGATAGGGATCTTAAAGAGATCGAGAAGCTTTGATCTTAGCGCGTAAAAACGGCGCCCTTTTAGCGGGGCGTCTTTCTGTTCATCGCCCTTTTTCCTTTCGAAACATTTCTTATGGCTTAGGACTTGCCGAAATTGGCAATAAAGTGGTAGATTTTATTTGAAATTAAATAATTCATCGTCTCTTGAACGAAGCATGGCGAAAAGATTGATCTTCTAAGGCTATTTTCGGCTTAAAGAGGGATTCTTTTTCTCTTACCATGGCGGGGACCTTCGATGTGACGAGTTTGCAATATGTCGGATTTTCAAATCATAACTTCGCCGGACAACGGCCAAATAAAATTGCTCGGCAAATTGTCTTCAAAGAAATATCGCCAAGAGTTCAACCGATTCATGGTCGAGAACTTCGTCATAATCTTCGACGCCTTGGTCGGCGGTTTCGATTTTGAATCGATTTTCGTCACTCAAGAGTTCATCGATAGGCATCCGGACGAAATCAGGTTCTTGCAGCGGCAATCCAAGGCCAAGAATTTTTATTTGATCGACAAAAAGATGAATAAGAGCTATTCCGAATTGGATACGCCCTCGGGGATCACGGCCGTCTATGAGTTGCGCGCCGGGAAAATCAGCGAATCCTCGGTCGTTTATTTGAATGGCATCGGCGATCCTGGCAATTTGGGGGCGATAATGCGAAATTGCCTGGCTTTCGGTTTTGAGAATTTGGTCTTTGACAAAACTTGCACGGATGTCTATAATTCCAAAACTATCAATGCGGCCAAAGATTCGGTTTTCAAATTGAACATTTTGGAAGATGAGGATGGGTCTTGGCTGAAGAACAATGCTTTGCCGGTCTATGCCACCAGTTCTTATTGTGGAAAAAATTTGGCGGATTTTGAGCCGGCATCTGATTTTTGTCTGGTCCTGGGAAGTGAAAGCCACGGAGTGGATAAAAGCATCTTCGATTTGGCGAAGGAGTCCATTAAGATAGAGATTTCAGATAAGATAGAATCTTTGAATGTGGCCAGTGCTGCTGCCATACTGCTTTATGAGCTTGGAAAAAAATAAAACTATTAGGCTGGAAGAGGTCAGCCTGAGGCTCAATGAGGAGGAGTCCTGCTTGGCGGCGAAAATAGCCGCTATTTTAGGCGTTCCGGCCAAAGAGATTTTGAGTTATAGATTGGTCAAACGAGCCATAGACTCCCGAAAAAAGAATGATATTCTATTGGTCTACTCGGTGGATGCGGTCGTTGATAATCCAGCGGCCGTCAAACTTAATCCTCGCCATCGAGCCAGGTTCGTCGAGCCGTTCGTTTACGAAATAGAAAAAATAGCCGTGCCGCCGGAAAGAAGGCCGGTTGTCGTCGGCAGCGGCCCTTGCGGTCTTTTCGCGGCCCATGTTCTGGCCAGCGCCGGCTTGAGGCCTTTGCTCATCGAGCGAGGGGCCGATGTCGATTCGCGGGCCAAGGCCGTTGAAGATTTTTTAAAGAATAGAAAGCTGGACACTCGTTCGAACATTCAGTTCGGCGAAGGCGGAGCCGGAACCTTTTCCGATGGCAAGCTTTACACCTTGGTGAACGACCCGCGTTCCAGCTATATCTTTGCCGAGCTGATCAAGGCCGGCGCTCCGGAAGAAATAGCTTTCAGCGCCACGCCGCACATCGGTACGGACAAATTGCGCGTGGTGGTCAAAAACATCCGCCAAAGGATGATGGAATTGGGCGCCGAAGTCCGTTTCAACACCTGTTTGACTGATTTGGAGGTGAGCGAAGGCCGAGTGGTTGGAGTGGTTTTGAACGATGAAGAGAGGATTTCGGCCGATACGGTCATCTTGGCGACCGGACACAGCGCTCGGGACACTTATCAAATGCTTTTCGATGCCGGCGTCGAAATAAAACCCAAGCCGTTCGCGATGGGGGTCAGGATAGAACATAGGGCGGAGATGATAGGCCGGTCGCAATACGGCTCTCATTATGGTCATGAGAAATTGGGTGCGGCCAAATATAAATTGGTTCAGCATTTGAAAGGGCACCGTTCGGTCTATACCTTTTGCATGTGCCCCGGAGGCTATGTGATGGGGGCGACTTCCGAGGAGGGGTGCGTGGTCACCAATGGCATGAGCGAATACGCTCAAGACGGGGAGAATTCCAATAGTGCTTTATTGGTCTCCGTCCTGCCGGACGACTTTTCCTCCGCTCATCCCTTGGCCGGCATAGAGTTTCAGCGCCAATGGGAGCGCCAGGCCTTTGTTGCCGGCGGCGGGGATTATAGCGCTCCGGCGCAGTTGGTCGGCGATTTTTTGGCCGGACGGCCGTCGATGGCGGCCGGTCGAACAAAGCCAAGCTATCGGCCCGGAGTCAAGATGACTTCGCTGGACGGATGTTTGCCCGATTTCATTTTAAGCAGCTTGCGTCAGGCCATTCCTTTGCTGAACAGGAAGATCAAGGGCTTCGCCGATCCGGAAGCGGTTTTGACCGGGGTCGAAACCAGAAGCTCTTCGCCTCTGCGCCTTTTTAGGGGAGATGACTTTGAATCGAATATCCGCGGCTTGTATCCGGCCGGCGAGGGCGCCGGTTATGCCGGAGGCATCGTTTCGTCGGCCCTGGACGGTTTGGCGGTGGCCGAGGCCGTCATAGACAAACATTCGAACCCTTGAAACAAATCTTTGTCCATGTTAAGCTTTTATAAGTCGATTAGTCATTAATATTAGAACGAAATATGTCTAGAAGAAAGACTGTCAGAGAGAAGCAAAAGAAATCAAAATCCCATAAGACCGCCAAGCGTTTGGCCATCAAGAAGGTTATGCTTGAGGCCAAGGCCAAGAAGAACAAGAACAAGAAGAAATAGTCAGTAAGAATGTCGATATGACGAAAAACATCCTTTGCCGGGTGTTTTTTTGTTTTTGCCGGCCGATTTTCAATCGCGTCCTACTTTCGTGTTTTAAAGTGGTTTCGCCTATGCTATAATTCAAATATCTTGATTCATGCAGCCTATGGATATTTTTTCGTACTCAAGGAGGGATAAGGAGGCGATATTGAAGGAATTCTCTTCCGATTCCGCAAAGGGCCTATCGGCCGCCGTGGCCGCGCGCAGACTGGCGGATTTAGGATTGAATCGTTTGGCCATAAAAGAGGTTGGCGCCTGGCATGTCTTTTGGCGCCAATTCAAGTCGTCTTTCATCTATTTGCTTCTGGCCGCCATGGCCATAACTTTGTTTTTGGGAGAATTCGTCGACGCTATCATGGTCAGCGTCTTTTTATTCGTTAATGTCGGTTTAGGCTTTTTTCAGGAATACCGTTCGGAGAAGACGGTAAAATTGTTGAACAAGTACACTCGTCCGCGGGCCAAAGTGCTGCGCGGCGGCAAGGTTGAACAAGCAGATGCTGAAAAATTGGTTCCCGGCGATGTCGTCGTTTTAGAGACTGGAGACAAGGTTTCGGCCGATTGTCGCTTGATCGAGGAATGCGACCTGGTCATCGATGAGACCATTTTGACCGGAGAGTCGGCTCCTGTATACAAGGATTCAAGGGTTCTCAAGAAGTCGCCGTCAGGATATCATCAGGCGGTCAACCTGGTTTTTTCCGGAACCGATGTCATGAAGGGCTGGGGTAAGGCGGTGGTAGTGGCCACCGGCAAAGACACAGCTTTCGGCCAAATAGCCAAATTGACCGGCGAGACCAGAAAGGTCAGTGATTTCGAGAAGGGCATATCCAGGTTTTCCCAGTTCATCATAAAAATGGTGGGCATAACCATTTTTTTGGTTTTTCTCGCCAACATATTGATTAAAAGAGGAGATGTTAATATTTTTGATTTGATAATTTTTTCGGTCGCCTTGACCGTCAGCGTCATACCGGAGGCCCTGCCCTTGGTGACGACTTTTTCCTTGGCCCAAGGCGCTCATCGATTGGCTAAGAACAAAGTCATAGTCAAGCGCTTGTCGGCTATCGAGGATTTGGGCGGCATTGAGATATTATGCAGCGACAAAACCGGAACCTTGACGGAAAACGAATTGAAAGTGGCGAATATCCATTCCGGCGACCATGCTAAGACCATTTTTTTGGCCAATGTGGCTTCGGCCTTTGAGGAGAAAAGGAGAGTGGAGCCTTTTGACATAGCCTTGGAAAAAGAGCTTAGCGGCCAGCAGGCGGAGCAGTTGGGCAAGTCGATGAAGCTGTCAGAGGAGCCGTTCGATCCAAGAATGAGGAGAAATGTCGTTTTGGCCGAGTCGTCGGGCAAGAGACTTCTTGTCACCAGGGGTGCGCCCGAGGAGGTCATTGAGGTTTGCTCCGGTCTTGATGATGGAGAAAGATCGAAGATAGAGGAATGGATAGTCAGAGAGGGCAAGCAAGGACATCGGGTGCTGGCGGTAGCTTATAAGGAAGGAGTCGGTATATCCGAAGATGTCGCCGGCGAGACAATGCTCAAAACCGATGATTTTTGTTTTTCCGGAATCATCTCTTTCGTCGATCCGATCAAATCCAGCTCTTTCAGGGCCGCTCGGCGAGCCAAGCGTCTGGGCGTTAGAATGGTCGTCTTGACCGGCGATAGCCGGGAGGTGGCCGGGGCCGTGGCCAAGGAGATCGGTTTGATAGATTCTCCCGACAAGGTGGTGACAGCCGATGAATGGGAGAGAATGAAGACCGATCGCCGCCGCAAATGTCTGGATCATTGCATGGTCTTCGCTCGGGTCTCCCCTGAACAGAAATTCAAAATCATAGAATTCCTTCAGGCCAAATACAGCGTTGGTTTTTTGGGTGAGGGGATAAACGACGCCCCGGCCCTCAAAATCGCCGGAGTCTCTTTGGTGGTCGATAGCTCGGTCGATATAGCCCGCGAAGCCGCCGACATCATTTTGCTCAAGAAGAATCTGGAGGTGATACTCGATGGAATAGAGGAAGGGCGCAAGGTCTTTGCCAACACGACCAAATACATAAAATCCACCCTGTCTTCCAATTTTGGCAATTTTTTCGCCGTAGCTTCTTCGTCGTTGCTTATAGATTTTTTGCCGATGTTGCCCATACAGCTGCTTTTGGTCAATCTTCTTTCCGACACTCCCATGATATCCATCTCGACCGATAGTGTGGACAAGGACGAATTGGAATCGCCTAAAAAATACGAGGCCAAAGAAGCTATAATCTTGTCGATTATTCTTGGCGTGGTCAGCATGCTTTTTGATTTTATATTTTTTGGCTTGTTCTTCAGGCATTCACCGGAAGTTTTACGCACCAATTGGTTCATCGGCAGCATTTTGACCGAGGTGGCATTGATATTTTCAATTCGTACCAAATCATTGTTTTTAAAGGGTTCTCGCCCTTCAGCTTCAATAATTTGGCTTAGCCTGTCCGTTTTTATCATTACCCTTGGTCTGCCCTTCACTTCTTTCGGCCAGAATGTCTTTCGTTTCGCGCCCCCTTCGCTGGACCATGCGATCATGATTCTGTCTTTGATCGCGGTGTATTTCGTTTGCACGGAGACCGTGAAGCTCCTTTATTACAAGAACAAGGCCAAGGTCGTTTGAGCGTTTTTTGTCCATTTATGATAAAGTCGTTCGAATGTGGTATGATTAAACAAATTATGAAACCTTCTTTCAGGGTTTTTTCGTTAGGTTTAGTCGCGGTGGTTTTTTGTTTTCTTCGTTCAGCCATTTTGCGATGGCCTCATCGGCTCCCGAATCTTGTTCGGCCGTCTTTGGGCGTAATTTGAAGTTTGGAATGTCAGGTTCCGATGTCAAAGACCTTCAGGTTTTTCTGAATTCCGCCGGTTTCATCGTTTCCAAGTCTGGCGCCGGTTCGCCCGGCAAGGAGACTTCTTATTTCGGGCCGGCCACCAGGGCGGCCGTGGTCAGTTTTCAAAAGGCCAAGGGCATATCTCCGGCAGTCGGTTATTTCGGGCCCATAACCAGGTCGGCGGTGAAGAAGGTCGCTTGCGACAAAGGGTCGGCAGGCGATCGATCGGCGGAGATGATTGACGGTCGATCGGAGGGAGGTTATTGTTCGGTCGGCGGCAAAGTGACAGGACTTGTGGCCTCAGTCGTTTTGAAGAACAATGGCATGGATCAGGTCACTATCGATCCGGGCGATGATAGTGATTTTATTTTTTTCAAAAAGATACCCATCGGATCACCATACTCCGTGACGGTCCAGTCTTTGTCTGTCGGTCAGAGATGTTATCTCAAGAATGCCGGCGGTGTGGCAAGCGGCGCGGTGGTATCCGACATCGAAGTGGCTTGCGGAGCGAATTTGTCGCAAGATCCATTCGTTCCGGCCGGCGGCAAGGGCCCAGTTCCGATCACGGCCATCGGACAGATTCATGCTTCGCCTAAATTTGGGACAGCGTCCTTGGCCGGAGATTTGACTCCAAGCGGGGCGACGGCCGAATATCAATGGTCGATAGCTACGACTTCCGGCGGCGTCTATGCAGACATCGTCGGGGCCACTTCGAATTCATATGAACCGGTGGCCGGCGATATCGGCAAGTTTTTGAGGGTTTCGGCCTTTGGTTTTGGCAATTACCGGGGCAGCGTCACGAGTCAAGCCTCCGCTTCGGTGGCCAAGGCCGATGCTCCTGCGGCCCCCTCGGCTCCTGTCTTGGCCAGCAAGACCGATGTCAGCATAACTTTGGCCGCCAACTCCTCAAATCAATTCAGCGTCGATGGCGGGGCCAATTGGCAAGACAGCAATGTCTTCACTTCTTTGTCTGCCGGAGACTCTTATTCATTTGTCAGCAGAGTCAAAGAAACGGCCACCACCAGCCCCTCGGCGGCCAGCGCCGCAACCCTTATCTCCACATACGAGAGCTTTGTGTCGATAGGCGGCATAAGCGGAACGCCTAAGGCCGGAGTCGTTTTGACGGCGGGGGCTTTGACCCCTGCCGGAGCGACAGTTTCCTATCAATGGCGTATAGCCACTTCTTCCGACGGAGCGTATTCTAACATAGTTGGAGCCACTTCCGCGACCTATACCCCGGTAG
>CAZPAK010000031.1:3671-7469 GCA_964584605.1 uncultured Gammaproteobacteria bacterium | reverse complement strand
ATCTCTGCGTGTGTTCATGGAAGAGAAACAGCCTCCGTTTGCGATTCGGTTCTGGGAAGGAGAACTGAGTTTTCATGATAACATATTATCCATACCGCTCTATATGACCGGTGAAGCTGGTCGGCTTATTGATGAGGTATATGAAAGAAAAAAGAACAGCGAAAGTAGTCATCTTTGGTCGCACCAATGTCGGAAAATCGACCCTCTTCAATCGCCTGGTCGAAGAGAAACAGGCCATCACCTCCGACATCCCTGGGACTACCCGCGACAGCAATAGCCGAATCATCCAATGGAACGGCGTGGCATTCGAATTGATCGATACCGGAGGGATCATCGACCCCACGCTCGAAACCATGTTCAAAAAAGACAAAATCAAAATCGCCGGCAGTGTCGACGAGATAGACCTCAAAGTCCAAAAACAGGCCGTCAGCCACCTTCAAAACGCCGACCTGGTCTTATTCGTGGCCGACACTCAAACCGGCATCCTTCCTCAAGACAGACAAATGGTCTCTTTACTAAGGAAGAGCCTGTCAAAAGAAGATAAGGACAAAATCATCGTCGTAGCCAACAAAACCGACTCGCTCAAAAGCCATTTCGACGCCAACGAATTTTCCAAACTGGGCTTAGGTGATCCGATCGGAGTCTCGGCCACCACCGGCGTCGGCACCGGAGACCTCTTGGACATCATCGTCAAACAATTGAAAAGAAGAAAATTGGACAAAAAGCCGAAAGCGGAAAAAGACAAGGACAAAGCGATCTCCGTCTGTTTCGTCGGCAAACCGAATGTCGGCAAATCCTCTCTGCTCAACGCCCTTTTGGGCTACGAAAAGGTCATCGTTTCGCCGGTCGCCCACACCACCCGGGAGCCGCAGAACACCGAAGTCGAATACAAAGGACAGAAAATAGTCTTCATAGACACCGCCGGCATATCGCGCCGAGCCTCAAAGAGGGGTCTGGAGAGATATGGGGCCAATCGGACGCTGGAATCGCTGTGGCAGTCCGATGTCGCCCTGCTGCTGATCGACATCAACGAAGGCTTCACTCACCAAGATGTAAAACTGGCGGAAGAGATCGTGTCGCGCGGAAAGAGCCTGATCGTCATAGCCAATAAATGGGATTTGGTCGAAGACAGAGACACCAAGAAGCACACTCAAAAGATCAAAGCCCATCTGCCCTTCGTATCCTGGGCTCCGATACAGTTCATCTCGGCCAAAACGGGCGAAAAAGTCCAAAAGATATTCGATCTGATATTGGAGGCGGCCGCCGTCCGCAAAAAAGAGATCAGTGATTCTCAACTGCAGCATTTTCTGTCCAAGATCGTAAAGCTGCACAAACCGGCCAAGGCCTCGGGAATAAACCCGCCCCACATCTATGAAATCAAACAAGTGTCGTCCAACCCTCCCCGCTTCACCGTCCGCATCGGAGCCAATGACACTTTGCACTTCTCCTATTTGCGCTTCATACAGAACAAACTGCGAGAGCGCTTCGAACTGGGAGGGATGCCGATCAAAATCAAAATAGAGAAGAACCCGTCCATTCACAGCGTAGCCGAGGTAGGGCGCCCAAAAGGCAAAAAAAGGCCTATCGCCGGCCGCCCGGCGCCGGCGCCGAAGGGCTACAAGCCGGCCAGAAGGAGATAATTTCGAATTAAAACAAAAAGATATGAAGATAATCGTAGGCCTGGGCAACCCGGGCAAAGAATACGAAAACACCAGGCACAATTACGGCTTCATGCTGATAGACAGACTAGCCGAAGAGGCCAGCGCCGAATGGAAAGAGAGCAAAAGATTCAAAGCTTTGGTGGCCGAGGCCGGGGATAAGATCTTCGTCAAACCGCAGACTTTCATGAACAATTCCGGCCAATCGGTCGGCGCCATCCTTTCCTATTACAAATTGTTGCCGAAATCGCTCGGCCTCTTCAAAAGCAAAGGAGCCGACCTGTCGCAGACGCTGATCGTCGCCCACGACGACCTGGACATCGAGCTGGGAAAATGGAAGATGTCGGTCGATTCTCGCAGCGCCGGCCACCGCGGCGTACAATCGATCATCGACCACCTCAAGACTAAAAACTTCACGCGCGTCAGACTGGGCATCGCCAGCGACCTGAAAAAAGTCATGCCGATCGAAAGATTCGTCCTGGCCCGCTTCGGCGCCGAAGAGAGAGGGAAGATCGAAGAAGTGATTGAAGAGATAAAATTGTAAAACAAAACCGCCTTAAGGGGGCGGTTTTGTGTTGTCCAAAAAAACATTCAAGGATCTGCCTGGAAGCAAAGCAAGCTTTTTTAAAGCGGAGCCGAATCAAGGAGGGGCGATTCGGACATCTGCTACTTCCAAGCAGGTCTTCGAAGATTTTTTAAAACCCAAAATCGAGATTTAAAAATGGCGTCCGGTTTGCCACCTGTTTCTCGCCATAAATGAACAAGGAGGAATACATCTATGGTTACGCAAACAGGCGGCAAATCGAGCGCCATTCCAACGAAAGGGAATCGGCGTATCTTTACTGTCCATCGAACTTCGAATTAAATTATCACGCCAAAAATCATCCGTCAAGGGGAGAAGTTTTGATTGATTATTTTTGCTGATATTAAACAAAAAAATGTCAAAAACTGATAAACTTTTTTTAGCCGCCCTAACTTGCTTCCAGCCTTTCGGCCCTAAGCGGCTGGAAAAAATCGGCCGATCGTTCACCTCCTGGCAAAAAGCCTTTGAAACAAACTTCCAAGAATTGGCCAAAACGGCGATCGGAGAGAAGGTCGTCGACGATTTTCTGAAATGGCGCAAAGACTTCGATTTGGAAAAATTCTTTTCGACCCTGGAAAAAGAGAGCATAAAGACCGTCACATTAGAAGAAGACGACTATCCCAAGAATCTGGCCCAAACCTACGATCCTCCGCCTCTGATTTTCTACCGAGGGTCCATGAAAGACGAAGAATCGCTTCTGGCCGTAGTCGGATCGAGAAAATGCACTCCTTATGGGGAAAGGATAATCAAAACCATAGTCCCCCCTTTGGTTATGGCCGGACTCAAAATCGTCAGCGGATTGGCCCTGGGGATAGACACCTTGGCCCATTCCGCCACAATTGAGGCCGGCGGAAGGACTTTGGCGGTCTTAGGCTGCGGCATAGACAGAGCCTCCATCTACCCGCCTCAAAACCGCCCGCTGGCCAAACGGATAGTCGAATCCGGAGGCTGTCTGCTGTCGGAATTCCCGCCGATGACGCCGCCCCTGAGACAAAATTTTCCCAGACGCAATCGAATAATCTCCGGCTTGTCCAAAGGGGTGCTGGTAGCCGAGGCCGGGGAAAAATCAGGCTCATTGATCACTTCCCGCTATGCCCTGGAAGAGGGGCGGGAAGTCTTCGCGGTCCCGGGCAACATCTTTTCCTGGCAATCGCAAGGGCCGAACAGACTGATCAAAGAAGGGGCCAAGCCAGTCCTTGAAGCCGGCGACATCCTGGAAGATCTGGGTATTATAATAGAAGGCGCGGCCGCAGAAAATACCCAAGACAAAAGAGCTAAAGACTGGTCAGGAATGAGCGAAAATGAGCGAATACTGATGATCAACCTTTCAAGCGAACCGGCAAGCATCGACGAGCTTCACCGCCTCTCTCGCCTTGACATGAAAATTATAAATAGAACACTGACAATATTGGAAATCAAAGGATTAGCCAAAAATATCGGTGGAGGAAATTATATTTTGTTTTAACTATGAACTTAATCATCGTCGAATCACCAACCAAGGCCAAGACTATCAACAAATTCCTGGGCAGAGGCTTCCAGGTGGAATCTTCCTATGGC
>CAZPAK010000031.1:0-3661 GCA_964584605.1 uncultured Gammaproteobacteria bacterium | reverse complement strand
GTCCGCGATTTGCCCAAAAGCGACATCGGCATCGATGTCGAGAATAACTTCAAACCGAAGTACATCATCCCCGCCGCCGCCCGCAAAAATGTCACTAAGTTGAAAAAGTTGGCTGAAAAGGCCGAAGAAATCATACTCGCGACCGACGAAGACCGCGAAGGAGAGGCCATTGCCTGGCACTTGACCGAGGCCTTGAACATTACTGATAGAAAATCGAAAAGAATAGCCTTCCATGAAATAACCCGCGAGGCCATCGAAGAGGCCTTGAAGAATCCGCGAGAGATCGATCTGAAATTGGTCGACGCCCAACAGGCTCGCCGCATACTGGACAGGCTGGTCGGCTATGAACTTTCCCCCTTCCTTTGGAAGAAAGTCGCCCGCGGCCTGTCGGCCGGACGCGTCCAATCCGTGGCCGTGCGCCTAATCGTCGAAAGGGAAAAGGAAATCAAAGCCTTCAAGCCGGAAGAATACTGGGACATCGGCGCCAAATTGGCCAATTCCAAAAAAGAAGAATTCGAGGCCAAGCTGCATAAAATCGGCGCCGAAACTCTGGAAAAGAGCCCGGTGCGAAACCAAGAGCAAGCCGACAAGATACTGGCTGAAGTCAAAGGCAAGGATTTCTCCGTCGCCGAAATAGAGAGCAAGCAGAGCAAGAAAAATCCGCCGGCCCCTTTCACCACCTCCACCTTGCAGCAAGCCGCCAACCGCATGCTCGGCTTCTCCGCCAAGCAGACGATGATGATCGCCCAGCAGCTCTACGAAGGCGTCGAACTCGGGACTGAAGGCCATGTCGGCTTGATCACTTACATGAGGACGGATTCCTTCAATCTGTCCGGCAAATTCCTCGGCGACGCCAAGGATTACATCAAGACCAATTTCCCCAAGGAATATCAGATGGAAAGCCCTCGCGCTTTCAAAACCAAGAGCAAGGTCGCCCAAGAGGCCCACGAGGCCATCCGCCCGACCGAAGCCGGAAGGGCGCCGGAAAAGATAAAATCCTCCCTTAACGCCAATCAATACAAGCTATACAAGCTGATTTGGCAGCGCGCCTTGGCCTCGCAGATGCCGGAAGCGGTCGTCCAATCAGTCACCGTCGACATCGCCGTCGCCGAAACCGCCTACCAATTCCGAGCCACCGGCCAAACACTGGTCTTCGACGGCTACCTCAAAGTCTATCCGGAAAAGATATCCGACATAATCTTGCCGGAAATGGCCGAATCGGAAAAATTGGAAGTCAAGGACATCTCCGGACAACAGCACTTCACCAAGCCACCGGCCCGCTACAGCGACGCCTCTCTGGTCAAAAAATTGGAAGAGCACGGCATCGGCCGACCATCGACCTACGCTCCGACCATCGCCACCATCACCAGCCGCAACTATGTGGAACGGGACGAGAACAAAAGATTGAAGCCGACCGATATCGCCTTCGTGGTCAACGACCTTCTGGTCGCCCACTTCCCGACGATAGTCGATTTTAAATTCACCGCCGATATGGAAAACAAATTAGACGATATCGCCGCCGGCGAAAAGGATTGGCAGCCGGTCATCTCCGAATTCTACGACCCTTTCCACCGCAACCTCAAAGACAAATACGAACAGGTCGACCGCAAGGACATCATGCCGGAGGAGAAGAGCGATGAGAAATGCGACAAATGCGGCGCCCCCATGATCATCAAGACCGGCCGCTATGGCAAATTCCTCGCCTGCAGTGCCTTCCCCGACTGCAAGAACATCAAGCCCCTGGACAAGAACCATGACGGCAAAGTCGACGAGAAGGACAAGAGGCTCGGCGAACAGGTCGAGAAGCTGAAAGAGAAATACGAAGGACAGAAATGCGAGAAATGCGGATCGGACATGGTCATCCGCACCGGCCGCTTCGGCCCATTTCTGGCCTGCTCCGGCTATCCCAAATGCCGCAACATCAAGAGCATAGAAGAGAACAGCAACACCACCGGCATCAAGTGCCCGGCTTGCGGCAAGGGAGAGATCGTCCAGAAGCGCAGCCGCCGCGGCATCTTCTACGCCTGCAACAATTACCCGGCCTGCAAGAACGCCTATGCCGGCAAACCGACCGGAGAAAAGTGCGAGAAATGCGGCGCCCTGATGATCGAAGGCAAAGACGGACCGAAATGCTCGAATAAAGCCTGCAAATAGAAAAACACCCCCTTAACCGGGGGTGTTTTGACTTTTTTGCCGTCCGGTGTTAAATTGAGCGGTCAAGCGATGGAACCTTAAAACAACGAAGGGAGGCATTCGATGGGCTCATCTTCATCATCATCGCCAAACTGCCGCTGACCGAAAAGAGTCTGACGGCCATCAGGGCCGTCGACAAAATTTGGGAATTGGAAAGCATCACTGGCAACGGCAGCTCTGCCAACTCCCTGTTCGAGATGATCTACTGGCTGATAGAAAGGTCTTCCAAGGCCTCTTTCGCCATCGGACGCGGCGTCGGCCGCAACGAGCAGGCCGCTCTGCAACAGGAGATCGAAAGACTCGCCTCCGGCAAGTTCTAAAACAAAGCCCCGGACTCTATCCGGGGCTTTTTTATTTCACTTTGACCTTCTTTCCTTTTTTGATGTCGGAGACCCTTTCCTCTTGGCAGTCGCCGCACTCGCAATCGCCTTCCTTGTCCTTCTTGCGGTCCGAATAGGCTCGAGTGGCCTCCATTATCTTCTTCAAGGCCTCTCCGAGGAGGAATATATAGGAAGCGCTCTGGCCGACTTTGCCTTTAACAGCGTCTATCATCCCTTCGATCTTCTTAAAGACATCACGGATGTCTTGGGCTATTTTGAAGAAGTTGCGCAGACCGCCGACGACATAGAACATCCCCCAGCAAGCGAAGATGGTGAAAGCGGCCACGCAGACCGATATCGTCCAAAGCAGAACATCCTTACTCTCATTGAACATATGCTTGGTGTTTATTTTGTATGCCTCTATTATACCTTTTTTAGAACTAAAACACAAAAGAGCCGACCCTTCAAACGGGCCGGCTCTTTATCAAAATGGAAATAATTTCTCTTGTTTCTCCCGCTCTTGAGGCGGCGCCTCGGCCAGACCGTCGACTTCGACCTTTAGCCCGCCCGATCGGGAAGCCAGCAAATTGTACAATCCGGCGGCGGCGAAACCGATCAGCCAACCGGCCAAAGCGCTGAAAAAGGCGGTGAAAAGAGCGGAAAGGAAAGCGACGCCGACATTGAACCAGATAAACTTCGACAATGGATCGGCTGTCTGGCCGGTCTTCAAGGCCGCCAGCAAGGCATAAGAGTAAAAGCCAAAAACCAAAAGAAAGCCCGCGACAGCCTGAAAAAAGGCGAAAACATTGGCCAGGGATATCTTTTTTATCTTTTTTATCTCCAACATCTGCGGACAAATTTTAAATGATGACTAAAAATTCCTGACCTTGGCCTCGAATCTCTTGCCTAAATGCTCGATCAACCCGGCCTGGACCGCATCGACCTCGGCAGCTTCCAGCGTCTTATCCTTGGACTCATAACTGATATGGAAGGCCAAGCTCTTCATTCCTTTGGGCAGATTCGACCCCTCATAGACATCGAACAGCTCCGCGGCGACTATCAAAGGGTCGAAGGACCGAATTTCGTCCTTGATCAAATTATAAGTGGCCTTGGAATCGACCACAAAGGCCAAATCCCTGGTCAAAGAA
>CAZPAK010000030.1:0-7470 GCA_964584605.1 uncultured Gammaproteobacteria bacterium | reverse complement strand
GGAGTATCTCGTGATTCTGATCGAAGCGGCGGTCGCGAGCAAGGAGGACGCCGAAAACGACAAAGCCAGAAAATTCAACATCATCATCAAAAGCGATGTTCTCGGCAGCGCCGAAGCCATCGAAGAATCTTTGATGAAATTGAACGGCGATGAAGTCAAGGTCAAGATAGTCAATAAAGGCTTGGGCAATATAATCGAAGGCGACCTGTCTCGCGCCGAAGCCAGCGAAGCCCAAGTCATAGGCTTCAATGTCCGCATCTCCCCTCAGATCGAAACGGTGATACGGGAAAAGAAGCTTCAAGTCAAAACCTTCAATGTCATCTACGATTTGATAGAATATGTCAAAGAAGAGATGCAAAAATTGGTCTTGGCCAAGATAGAGCGCGTCGATATCGGCCGCCTGAAAATATTGGCCGTATTCAAGAACGAGAACAAAAGCCAAATCGTCGGCGGCAAAGTCTTGGACGGCCAAGCGAAGAATCAAGCCCGAGTCGAGGTCTTGCGCAACAAAGAATTGATCGCCTACGGGCGCATCACCCGATTGCAATCAGGCAAGATGGATGTCCCGACCGTGGACATCGATCAAGAATGCGGCCTGCAATACGAAGGCAAGCCGGTCATCCAAGTCGGCGACATCCTGCAGTTCTTCGAAGAGAAAGAAACCATCAAACAGATCTAATGCGCAACATCAACCAAATCAACGAGACCTTGAAAAAAGAGATCGCCTTGGCGGTCGAAGAGCTGGTCGAATTCGACGGCGGACTGATAACGATCTCCTGGGTGGAATGCGACCCCAATTTCCGATCGGCCCGCATCGGCATATCGGTCTTGCCTGATTCTTTGGCCGGAACCGCCCTGGAAAAACTAAGAAAGACTTCCGGCGAAATCGCCCATGAGTTGAAGGGTCGCCTGCGTTTCCGCCACATACCGAAATTGCTTTGGACATTCGATCCGACGGAGAAGAATGTCGATTCTTTGGAAAAGATATTCGAAAGAATAGGAAAGGAAAAAACGAACGACAACGATGATGTGAGATACGAAGCCTGAACAACCCCCGCCGCTTGACTGGAACGGGGGTTGTTTTTTATAGTATTGAGTTGAACATATGGAAAACACGGAGAACATATTAAAGGGAAAAATGGCTGCTGCCGCCGAGACGATGAAAGGATCGTCGCGCGGAATTTTGATAGTCACCCATATCTTCCCCGATGGAGACTGCCTGTCCTCGGCCTGCGCCCTGTCTCTATGGCTGGAATCCATAGGCAAAAAACATGCTTTGTTCTGCGCCGACCCCCTGCCGGAAAGCTTCCTTTTCCTCCCTAACGCCAAAAAATTCTCGCAAAAGGCCAGCCTGGACGATTTCGATGTCGTTGCGATATTGGACTGCGCCTGCCTGTCGCGCACCGGCCTGGTCGACGATTTGGTCCAAGCCCGCGGCAAGATAAAGACGATAGAGATCGACCATCACCCCAAAAGCGAAGACTACGCCGACATAGAGATCCGCTTGCCGGAGAGATCGTCGGCCGCTGAAGTTCTGTATCTGTTCTTCCGCCAAAATAACATCGAGATCAGCAAGCCGATGGCCGACTGCCTTTTGACCGGACTGGTCACTGACACCGGCAATCTGCTTTTCTCATCCGTTAACGAAAACACTATCAAGACTTCCTCGGCCCTCTTGCTGGAAGGGGCTGCCATGCCCAAGATAATCAAAAGAACCGCCCAGAACAAAAGCCTTTCAGCCATGAAGATATGGGGAAAGATATTGAACAACACGCGCTATCACCCAAGCTACAAGCTGGTCTACTCCGTGCTCTCCTGGGAAGAAGTGGCCGCTTTGAAAGCAGACTTCGGGGAGGTCGGGCCGGCCTTTGACGCCGCTTCCGACATATTGAACAATGTCGATGGGGCCAAAGCCGCCCTTTTTCTGCGCGAACAAGAGCCGGGAAAAATCAAAGGCAGCTTGCGCAGCAAACATCCGGGAATCGATGTCTCAAAAGTGGCTGAAAAACTGGGCGGGGGCGGGCACTCCAAGGCCGCGGCCTTCCGCTTCGACGGACATATCGAGAAAAAAGATGGCGGGTACCGCATAATTTAATCGCTTAAATAAAAACGGCCCGTCCAAGAAGGACGAACCGTTAAAAAGATCAGGGACCGGTATTGGGACGAGGGTGGACGACTCCGTCCACCATCACCGTACCGACCTTGCCGATGACCACCGTCATATCCACTCCTCCGACTTGGGGACCTACCCAAGAGAGATTGATGGTCTGGTTGATATCTTGGCCGGAAATGACGTTGATGACATCCTGTCCGGTCCAGAGCAAGGTGTCGGGATCTACCCAATCGCCGCGGACATTCATGATTATCGTGGCAGCCGTGCCCGGAGATGGCGAAGCCGGCAAATAATCGAAATAAAGACGCAGGGTATCAAAAGGAGCATTCTTGCCAAAAGTCGAATCCGCTACCAATGTTCCATTGACCCAAACTTCGGCCGACTTGGAACTGTCCGAGATCGGATAGAATTTGGCAACCAGCATCGAATACTTGGCCGACAGGTTAAGATTGGCATCTACGGTATCGTTCTCGACCACCGCAAAAGTTGTCGAATCGAGATGGGTCACCGTACCAGACTGGTCGATTACCCACCCTTTCGCCTGCCAGGTCTTCACCTTGATGTCGGCGAATATCCTGTCGACCGTCTGTTGACTGGAACCGGAAAGATCAAAGGAATCCTTTAAAGTGGCTTCGTCGACGGCCGATATCTCCAGATAGGCCTTGGTTAAAGAAATGGCTTGAGCCTTGGCCAGAGAACCGATACGATCGACGAAAACTTTAGCATGGACGGATCCGGTCGGCTCATCCACGCTGGAAACAGTGTTGTCGTAGGAACAACGACCCCCGAAGAGGCCGACAGCCGCGACAAAGGCATAGAGCAAAAAACGTCGCATTTTGTCCTCCTTTACGAGTTAATAGGCGTTCCATCAACGGTTATCATTCCGACCTTGCCAACGGTAACATCAATCTGAACTTGAGAAGTGGTTGAGCTTGGTCCAATCCAGTTAAGACTGAAGGAATAGCTGGCATCAATGCCGGCCAAAATAGTGGGAATATTCAATGCCCCCCAATACAGGTCGACGTTGGGCGTGCCATTCCAGGTTCCGCGAATAACCACTTGGATGTCCTGCGAATTGGACATCATCGGGTCGCTGACATTAAGCCAGTCATAATACAACTTAACCGTATCCGTCGCCGGCTTAGCACCTTTGACGTAACTTGTGTCATCCCATGCCATCAACATCATCGTGCGATCATTACCCGGCGCCAAAAGCATATAGGTCGAGCTGTCAGGGACCGGATTAACTCTAACCATTAGCATGGAATAGCGAGCACTCAAAGTAAGACCGACCGACGGATTACTGCCCTCGACAACATCAAAAGAAGTTGAACCGTAATGGACTTGGTTCCAGGGCTGAGCGTCGTCGTAGGTTCTAACATTGACAGTCCAATTCTTACCGGCTGCAAGCTCAACGGTCGTGGTGACAACCTGCTGATCGTTTCCGGAAATCAGAATCATCTGGTGAATACTTGCTTCGCCTGACGCCGTAAAATCGAGCGTCAAGGAATCAAGAGTGATGGCCGCGACCTTGGTCGCCTTGGCCAGAGAACCGACCTTGCCGAGCTTAAGGGTTAATGAGACCTGCCCGGTGGGCTGCTCCACGGTTGAGACCGGGGACTGCTGGGAGCAACCGAAAAAGAAAGACGCCGCGAACACAGACACCATCAAAACTTTGAGCCTCTTCATGAGACCCTCCTTTTGGATGAAAATGGTTGAAAAACAAAAAAGACCTTGTTTTATTTGGTCTTATTTTCAATGAACTGTCCCTCCCCAAAAGAAGTGAAGGGTTTATGGACTGTAGTATAGTCCAAAACAAGAAAAATGTTAAATAAAACCTCCCCCGAAAGGGAGGTTAAGACCATAAGTGCGTCAGCAAGCCAAATACCTGAATGAATAGCGCTGAT
Source organism: uncultured Gammaproteobacteria bacterium (assembly GCA_964584605.1). GTDB lineage: Bacteria > Patescibacteriota > Patescibacteriia > Patescibacteriales > WJLG01 > JBAZHE01. The sequence goes on along the minus strand of CAZPAK010000030.1, from coordinate 3,450 downwards.
TCAATCCGATCAGGAACTTATAAACATCTTTGCGCCTTTTTCGGCCGCAGATCGAGAATAAAGCAAGGACATGGACCATTTTCATCTCCTCCGGCCGGCCGCCCTTGGCCCTGATGGCATCTTGAGCCTGGTCACCGAGTGAAGAGGCGCTCTCCTGAAAGAACCCCTTCTCGCTGCTAAAAAAGACGAACACCGACGGCACCATTATTTCGACCTTACTGACCGAACCTTCCTCCGATATCAGATATAGCTCATCCAAATCGATCCTCCTTTTTATTTTTTACGAGAATTGTCGCGACGCCATTCTTCTATCTTCTTGTGGTCGCCGGACAAAAGAACTTCCGGCACTTTATATTTTTTCCGGCCCAAAGTCAAAACCTCCGGCCTGGTGTATTGAGGATACTCCAAAACCCCTTCAACCGAATGCGACTCGTCCTTGGCGCTCTCCTCGTTGCCCAAGACCCCAGGCAAAAGGCGGGTTATAGAATCGATCAACACGGCCGCCCCTAATTCACCACCAGTCAAAACATAATCACCTATTGATATTTCTTCATCGATAAAATTTACGATGCGCTCGTCCACCCCTTCGTAGCGCCCGCAAATAAAAACAATATCATCCAACTTAGCATGCTCGCGAGCCAAAGCCTGGTTCCATCTTTTACCCTTGGCCGACAAAAGGATAATTTTTTTCTTTTTTCTTTTTTCTTTTTTCTTTGACAAAGCACAAAGCGCTTTGTATATCGGTTCGGCCTTCATCACCATGCCGGCGCCGCCACCATAGGGCGAATCGTCGACCGTACGGTGCTTGTCACCGGTCCATTTGCGCGGATTGATGGCCTTCACCTTTATTATCTTGTCGCCGATGGCACGACCAAGCATCCCCTCTTTGAAATAGGAGTCTAAAATCTCCGGAAAAATTGTGATGATGTGAAAATTCATATTTTCTCTTCCCCTTTCGAAGAGGAGGATGGGTGGGGGTTTAAATCTCCTTCTTCTCGCCGAGCAAAGCCTCGAATTCCGACTTCTCCATAGTTTCCTTCTTCAAGAGCACTTTGACGATTTTTTCCATATCATCCTTTTTGGAAGTAATGATGTCGGTGGCACTCTTCACGGCGTCGTCGACCAATTCTCCGACCTCGGCGTCGATAGCCTCGGCGGTCTTCTCGCTGTAATCGCGGCTCTCGTGCATCTCCTTGCCCAAGAAAATCAATTCGTCGCTGTTGCCATAAGTGCGCAGCGGCAACTTTTCGCTCATGCCGTACTCTGTCACCAAAGAACGGGCCAACTGAGTGGCGCGGCGAAGGTCGGAGGAGGCTCCGGTCGTCACATCGCCGAAGAAGGCCTTCTCGGCCATATGTCCGGCAACCAGAACGGCCAGCTCCTCGACGAATTCCTTCTTGGAATGAAGGCGTTTGTCCTCTTGCGGAGTCTTCAAAGTGTAGCCGGCGGCACGGCCGCGAGAGATAATCGAGATTTTCTGCACCGGATCGACATGAGGAAGATTATGAGCGACAACGGCATGTCCGGCCTCGTGATAGGCGGTGATCTTCTTCTCGCGGTCGGAGACGACGCGGCTCTTGCGTTCCGGTCCGATCAAGACCTTCTCGATGGAATCGAAGATGGTCTGCAAAGCAATCTCCTTCTCGTTCTTTTTGGCCGTGGCGATGGCCGCCTCATTCAAAAGATTGGAGAGGTCGGCGCCGGAGAAACCGGAAGTGCGCTCCGCGACTCTCTTGATGTCGACATCTTTGGACAGCGGCTTTTTGACCGCGTGAACCTTCAATATCTCCTCTCTCTCCTTCAAGTCTGGCAATTCCATGACCACCTGGCGATCGAAACGACCAGGACGGAGCAAAGCCGGATCCAAAACATCCGGGCGGTTGGTGGCGGCCACGACTATTACCTCGGTCTCGCCCTCAAAACCGTCCATTTCGACCAATATTTGATTCAGAGTCTGCTCTCGTTCATCATGTGACCCTCCTAGACCGGCGCCACGGCGGCGGCCGACGGCATCGATCTCATCGATGAAGATGATGCAGGGCGTGCTCTTCTTGGCGCGGGCGAAAAGGTCGCGTACGCGAGAGGCGCCGACGCCGACGAACATTTCGACGAACTCGGAGCCTGAGATATGGAAGAAGGGCACATTGGCCTCGCCGGCCACAGCCCGAGCCATCAAAGTCTTACCGGTTCCCGGAGCGCCCATCAACAGGAAACCGCGAGGTATGCGCGCGCCGATATCGCGAAACTTCTTGGGAAACTTCAAAAATTCGACCACCTCCCTAAGCTCTTCCTTGGCCTCTTTCGATCCGGCCACATCCTTGAAAGTGGTCTTGATCTTGCCGTCCTTGCGGAACTCTTTGGCGCCGGACTGGCCGAACATCATGGCCTTGGAATTGGCTCCTTGGACTCCGCGCATCATGAACCAGATGAAAGCGGCGATCAAAAGGAAGGGCAAGAATATCGGCATGATGATCGTCCAAAAGAAATTGGAACCGGAACCATCCTTGACCTCGATGTTGGCCTTGGCGATCTTGTCGCCGGACAGGCCCAGATTCTTCAAAAGCTCAGCGGCCGACTCGTTCTCTTCCTTGCGAGCCACCTTCTCTGAACCGTCTTTCAAGGTGACGGCAAGCTTAGTCCCCTCGACTTTGATCAAAGACACATTCTCGCTGTCGATCTCACGGACCAATTCGCTCATGCCGATATTAACCGGCTTTTTGGAGTTTGAAAAACTGCCCCCAAAAATAGCGAAGACGGCGGCCAGGGCCAGAAAAATCAAGAAAAATACCCCGAAATTCTTAATCAGATTCTTCATAAAAAAATTGAATATTAAACAATATTTTAGTATTTTCAGTATATATTAAAGCCGTTTTTTTGGCAACCTCAAATTACACAAAACCCGCCTGTTGTAAGGGCGGGTCTTGCTATGAAATGCTACTCTTTATCTTCTTTCTCCTCCTTGGCCTTCTTGACTTTCTTCTCCTTCTTCTCCTCTTTCGGCTCTTCTTTCTCTTCTTTGGCCTCGGCGGCTTTCTCTTCCTTCTCCTTCTTCCTCTTCTCGTCATAGACGGTCAAACCCAAGCGATGCTCCTCGGGCTCGATGGAGGTGATTTCGAAATCCATTTCAATATTGGCCTTGTAGAACTCCTCGATCTTCTGACCATGAGACAGATTGAGTTGAGAGATATGAGCCAAGCCATGGATGAGTTCATCGAGTTCGACGAACAATCCGAAAGGGTTGACTTTGAGTATCTTGCCTTTGACTATTTGGCCGATGTTGTATTTCTCGCTGACCTTTTCCCACGGATCCTTCTGAAGCTTCTTGGCGGACAAGAAAATCTTGGAACCGCTGATGTTGATGATCTCGGCCTTGATCTCTTCGCCGACCTTATAGAGGTCGCCCGGATTGTCGATCCTCTTCCAAGCGAGCTCGGAGATATGGACCAGACC
>CAZPAK010000029.1:0-7559 GCA_964584605.1 uncultured Gammaproteobacteria bacterium | reverse complement strand
GAATATGGACAATATAGTGATATCGATGCTACTCGTCTTGGGACTGATCAATCTCGTTTCGTTCTCGACCATGGTCTACGACAAGAACCTGGCCATCACCGGCCGGCGGCGCATCAGCGAGGGCGCGCTTTTCTTTTGGGCCATCATGTTCGGCGGCCTGGGAGTGTATTTGGGCATGTTCGTCTTCCGGCACAAGACCAGGAAGTGGTACTTTTATTTAGGCATACCGCTGGTTTTGGTGCAGAACATTTGCTGTCTTTTGGTGGTCTATCAAATATTCACCAAGACTTGTGTCTTCGCTTCATTTTGAGCGCCAATGAAAAAGACCCGGCGATGCCGGGTCTTTTTCATTTTATCATCGAAGCAACTCGGAATTTACTTTTTGGCCGCTTGTTTTTGTGTTAAAATGGTGTGAAGACGAATATTATGATGAAAGACATTTTCAACAAAGAGGAGGTTGGCATCTTGAAAAAGCTGTCCACGCCGATCAAGATTCAGGATTTTTTGGACACCTTGCCCAGAAACATGGAAAAACACGGGGACACGGTCATGTCTCCGAGGGTGGTGCTGCGCAAGAGGAAGGCGCACTGCATAGAGGCGGCGTTATTGGCCGCGACGGCTCTTTGGTTCCATGGCCATAAGCCGTTGGTGATGGACTTGCGCGCCTCGAAGGAGGACTTCGACCATGTCATCGCCGTCTATGAGAAGAACGGCTATTATGGGGCCATCAGCAAGACCAACCATGTCGGCCTGCGTTTCCGCGACCCGGTCTACAGAAACTTTCGCGAATTGGCCATGTCCTATTTTCACGAGTATTTGCACGACCACAATGGCCATAAGACTTTGCGCGCCTATTCCAAGCCTGTCAGCTTGGCCAGATTCGGCAAAAAATGGGTCACATCCGAGGACGACCTCTTCGACATCGCTTCGGCCCTGGACGATGTCGAACACTTTCCTATAGCCCCCAAAGCCAACATTCGCCTGATCCGTCCGGCCGATAAGATGGAGAATTTGGCCAATCGCTTGGTGGAGTGGAGGAAGTGCGATCCAGGCACTTGAAAGAACGGTCCAGTCTGGTGAACGGCGCCCGGGCGGACGGACATCGGTGAGTTGAGTCCATTCTCTTCTGTAAAAAAGTCGTTTTTTATGGCTATTAACGCCTATTTGCTGGGTTTTATTGAAAAAAGACTTATTTTTAATATTTTTTAAACTCTTCAAAGCGATGTCAGACTTGACTTTTGTGGGTTTTATATGTTTTAATAGATGTCTATCGGTGAGGAGCTGATGCTAAATCATTTAGCTGCGGTTACCAACGGTTGCGCCGGTAAGACAGTATAATTCAAAACAATCGATTAATTTTTTCCTATGGGTAATTTCAATCGCAATCGTGGAGGTTTTGGCGGCGGTCGCAGAGAAGGCGGTTTCAATCGTGGAGGACGCGGCGGTTTCAATCGTGGAGGACGCGGTTCTTTTGGAGGGGATCGTCCTGACATGCACAAAGCCATTTGCGCTGAATGCGGCGATGAGTGCCAAGTTCCTTTCCGTCCGACCGGCGATCGTCCGGTGCTTTGCAGTCGTTGCTTCAAGGGCCCGGGCCATAATGAGCCGCGCCGCGAAGAGAGGCGCGATTTTGACCGTCCGAGATTCAAGGAGAAGCAGATGTTCAGCGCCACTTGCGCCAGCTGCGGAGCTTCTTGCCAGGTCCCTTTCAGGCCTCGTCCCGGCAAGGAGGTCTTTTGCGACGCTTGTTTCGGCAAGGACGCCAAGCCTAAGGGCGGAGACCTCAAGGTTTTCGACCGCCAGCCTTCGTCCGCTTCCGGCAATTATGATAAGCAGTTTGAGGCTTTGAACTTCAAGCTGAACAAGATCATTGAGCTTCTCGACCCTTCGGCCAAGGCCGAGGTGAAGAAGGCCGTCAAGGAGATCTTCGAGGAGAAGGTCGTTCCGGCCGCCAAGGAAGTCGTCGTCGAAGAGGTCGTCAAAGAGAAGAAGGTTGCCAAGAAGGCCGATAAGAAGGGCGATAAGAAAGAAGTTAAGAAAGAGACCGCCAAAGAGAAGAAACCGGTCGCCAAGAAGGCTGCTAAGAAAAAATAAGGACTCTTATAGAAAAAGACCGACCGTTGTCAGGGCCGGTCTTTTTTAAATCACTTGCTTTTATGGGTGATTGTCGCTAATATCATCAAGAGGCTTTTTGCCTTTCGCCCGCCTTGGGCGCAATGGCTGGGAGAGTAAAGGGCCGGAGGAGACGGCCAAGGCCTTGTTCGAGCTCATTTCTTCCTCAACCGCGTGAAAGCGTTAAGCCTTCCAGGATTTCGATCTTGGAGGGCTTTTTTAAAGTTAGCGAATATTTTTGCCATTGAAGAATTTTAATTTTAAGGTGATAATATTGATATGATGTTGTCGAGAAAAAAAATAATTTTGCCGATCGCCGCCGCTTTGCTTGTTTTGGCCGGCGCCGTTCTGCTTTTGCCGGTCATCAAGCCGCCGGAATTGGGCGAAGAGATAATAGAAAAGCAGAAGATCGATATCGATCGGATATTGGATGAGCGATATGAACAGCAATTGGGGGAGACCGGCCAAGCCGATCCTTTCGGCGACGACGACATCGTTCGCATACTTTTCATCGGCCTGGACAGCCGCGTCGGCCAGACGGCCGGACATTGCGATGCCATTCAGATGATCGAGATCGACCGCAAGAAGAAGACTGTCCAGATAACTGCCGTTCCGCGCGGTACTTATGTCCCGCTGACTGACAAGAATCGTCCGCCAAGCGACTATTATGTCTCCAATTCTTGCGCCATCGAAGGCTTGGACTATGGCATCGATCAGATCGAGAGGATTTTGGGCAAAAAGGCCGACAACTTGGTCATTGTGGGCTTTTCCGAAGCTATGGGCATAATCCGCCATTTGAAATTGCCGGGGCCGGAGACTTTGCGCTGGCTTCGGCATCGCCAGGGCTATGCCATCGGCGAACCGCAGCGGGCGCGCAATCATTCGACTTTTTTGAAGCAGATGTTGGTCAGGTTCGTCCCGAAGGGCGATTCCAAGCTCGATGCCTCTTGGCAATATGTCATTTACAAGATGGTTAAGACCGATCTGTCGTTCGAAGAGGCCAGGTTGATCGTTTCCGCTTTGATCGAAATGAATCTGGCCGCCAAGCCGGAGGCGATAACGCTGTCCATGCGTCCCGCCTATGAAGTGTCGGACATACCTTATGATGAGGAGAATCTGACGAAATATCTTTCGACCATGCTCGATCCGATAAAGAACCTCCTCTCTCCGGACGATTATTCGGAGATGAGCAAACAGGAAATCGAATCCAATATCTTGAAAATGATCGATGAAAGGAAGGATGACAAGGAGTTTTTGGAATGGGCCTATGACAACCAAGTTTGGCTTCAGTTCGAGGACGATTTTCGTCGAGACGGTTTGCGTTATGATTTGACCATGCGGTACATTGGAAACCTTGCCGATCAAGAAGATAGGGTGAAGATGATCGAGGATTATATTTTGGAAATGGAGTATATGGGCCTTGGGGAATGGGCTCAAAAAGGCAGGGAAGACTTAGAGAGAGTTCTGACTGCCTCCCAATAGAAAGATTCTAGAGACACCGTCCTTGCCGGCGGCGCTTCTGGCTTTACAAAAGTTTGAAAAAAAGGTATTTTGAGCCATACCCTTTCAGTTATGAGAGCGATTGAAGAATGCAAGGTTGAAGTTCTTTTATGAAACTAAAAAAAGGAGGTTCGCTTGTCCACCAGAGCCCTCGATGTTACGACAGTGCTGTACGCTTTGAAGACCCTTGAAAAGGGCCTTGATTCGGTCAATTGGACGGCTTTCAGTCCATTGCAGACGCAGGTCTTGGTTTGGCTGGATTTGTTTCGTGATGACCTGGTCAAAGTCACCGGCCTCAAAGCCAAGGCCTCGAAACTCTATCAAGAGCTGAATCGATTCCTGTCCGACAACGGTTTCCATCCCAACATCGAGCCGTTCGATCCGGCCAGCGGTTTGGGGGTGGTCTCGATATTGGACAAGCTGGTCAGGTGGCTTTACGGCCCGGGCGAGCTAGTCACCATCCATTCCCAATGCAAGGATCTGCCGGGTTTCAAGATTCCCGCGGGAGGAGTCAATGTCTACAGAGTCGAAGGATACCAGGACCAGCGTTGCCACTTGGTGGAATTGCTCACTAAGAGCGGCGACACTCTATGGCTTTTCCTCCATTCCGATCAGACGCTGGACGGCCTCGACTTGGTCAAGCTGTCCTTTGATGTTATGTCGAAGGGGAGGACGCGCAATGAGGCCATTGAGGGCGCTCATGTGCCTATGTTGGACTTCGACATCAAGCCCGATATCGGCTGGCTGCTCGGGATGTCCACCGGTGGCAAGGAGGGATCGTTTTCCATAGTGCAGGCGGAGCAGCAGTTCAAGATGCGCATGGACGAGACCGGGGCCAGAGTCAAGGTGGCCACTTCTATGGTCGCATTTTCATGCATGCTGCGGGGGCCTGGACCTCTGATAATCGATCGACCGTTCTATGGTTGGTGGACGCAGAAAGGATTCGACCTGCCGATGGCGGCCTTCTTCGCCGACTGGGACAGCTTAAAGAGGCCTGATGGTTCATTGGAAGATCTGTGAAAACAAAACCGCGATTGCTTTTTAGGCGATCGCGGCTTTTTTATTCCAAGTCGAATTCTTTGCATAGCCGCAGGAAGACGGCGTTCGTCCAGCCGAAACCGGCTTGGGTCTCGTAGCGGTAGTCGCCATGGCCGACAGCGCCTTTGACCACATCGTATTTTTCCCACATCTTTCCGGTCTCTTCGAATACCTTTAAGTTCAGATCCAGCCATTTTTCGGTCAAGCGTCCAGCTTCGCAGTAATGCCCATAATTCAACAATCCTTTGATGACTATCCACTGCTGGTTCGGCCAGCCATTGGGATGGTCCCATTGTCTGCGGGGTTTTTTCAAGCCCCTTCTTTGAGTGTTGGACAGTCCGTGGCGGTATTCGAATCTTTTTAGATTCTTCATCATCGCCTCCGATTGTTCTTTGGAGGCCAGTCCCGCCCATAAGGGGTAGAATCCGGCCAAGGAGTAGAATCTTGAGACTTTGCCTTTTTTGTGGTCGTAGTCGAAGAAAAAACCCTTCCTTTTGTTCCAGCAGTGTTCGTTGACGAGAGATTTCCTTCTTTCGGCCGCTTTGAGGAAGGCGTTTTTCCTTTTGGTGTCGTTCAGTATGTCGTGCATCGTCGCCAGGTCGCGTTCGTATTTATAAAGCAGACTGTTGAGGTCTATTGGGGCGAAGTCCAGACATCGATCCTGAAAGCGGGAGGTCTCGTCCCAGCCGGATTCATATTCGGCCAGAAAACTGGTTCTGTATGAGCCGGCATAGCGCGACAGCCCATTCGGCAAAAGATGCTTCGGCCATTGTTCGTCGGTGCCGAATTTGTCCTGCCAATAATCCTTCAGCTCCCTTTCGGCCGCTTTGGCGACGCGCGCCAGCCATTTTTTGTCCTGATCGTAGCGGAACACCTCCAGGGCCATGGAAGTCAGGAATGGCGGCTGGGAGATGGTCAGGTTGCTGAAAGTGTTGCGCACGGGGACGAAGCCCAGTTTGTCGAAGAGGAAGACGAAATTGTCTATCATGCCTTTGGCCAAATCGATTCGTCCGGCTTCGACCAAGCCGAGGATAATGAAGTAGCTGTCCCAATAGAACTGGTCGCGGCCGAATCGAGAATCATTCGGTGATACATAGGCTTTGGGCAAGCCGAGCCTTTGGCGGCCGTCTTTAGTCGATTTGAAGGTGGCCTTGTCCCAATATCTCTCTATATGCCCCAAACATTTTTTATATTTGGCTTTCATCCTTTCATTATAGCATCATTTTTGTCGATGTAAGCTCTCTTGTTGACTTTTTTGTATTTTTGTGGTTGAATATCAGGAAAGACAATGTTCATTTCAAACATCAATATCTGGGAGGATGGATATGAGAGTGGCCTTGATCTCTGATGTGCACTCCAATCTTCAGGCCCTTTCCGCCGTCCTTGATGATATCGGGCGGCTGGGGCGGAGGCGATCTATTGCCTTGGCGATGTCGTGGGCTATGCCGCCCATCCCGAGATCTGCCTCGACCTCCTTCTTGGCGAAGACCTGGTCAAGGGTTTCGTTCTGGGCAACCACGATCATTATGTCATCAGCTTTCAAGAGAAGGCCGATGAAATACGCCTATTCGTCAATGATTACGCCTTTGCCGGCATCAAGCATGCTTGCGCCAAGATGACTCCTGATCATTTGGCGGCGATGTCCTCGTGGCCGAAAAAACTGGTAATAGAGGATTTGGGACTGTCTTTGTCGCACAGTTCTTTTGCGGATGACTCTTTCGGGCGCTATGTGTTCCGTGGTTCAGACTTGGACGCCGAAGAGGAATTGAACTCTTGCCCGACCGATCTTTGCGCCATCGGGCACACCCACAGCCCTTATGTCTACAGCGGAGACGACTGGTTTATCAGCGGCGACGAAATCCCGGTGCTTGGAAAAGGGGTCAAGACGCTGATCAATGTCGGTTCCGTCGGCCAGCCTCGAGACCGCGACCCCAGGGCTTGCTATGGTCTTTTGACCTTTGGCAAAGAAGTGCGTTTTCAGTTCAGGTGAGTGGTTTATGACATCGATGAGGCCGCGAGATATATCAAGATGGTGAACTTGCCGGATCTTTGCTGGGAAAGATTATTTGGCGGCGAATAGTATTTTTTAACCGATGAAGCCATGCCCTTCATCGTCAGACTCGTCATGTGACGGGTCTTTTTTTGCCATTTTTATCTTTAGGTGTTATTTTGAAGACATGGATTTCCCCATAATAATCAATAAATATTTGGCCCTGAACAAGATTTGCAGCCGCAAAGAGTCGGATCGCCTGCTTAAGGCCGGCAAGGTTTTCATAAACGGGAGATTGGCGGAACCGGGGCAGATGGTCCAAAGAGGCGACAAGGTCGAAGCCGAAGCCAAGACCGATTTCGTCTATTTGGCCTACAATAAGCCGCGCGGCATCATCACTCACAGTCCGCAAGGCGGAGAGAGGAGTATCACTGATATCATCAAGGCCAAGGAAAAAGTTTTCCCTTTGGGCAGGTTGGATAAGGATTCTTACGGATTGATCATATTGACCAATGATGGACGCATAACTGATCGTCTTTTGAGCCCTGATTTTGCCCATGAGAAAGAATACGAGGTGGTCTTGGCCAGGCCGATGGCGGCTGATTTTTTGAAAAGGATGTCGTCGGGCGTGGTTCTGGACGACGGTTACAAAACTAAGCCGTGTCGTGCCAGAAAGACGGGGGAGAGGAAGTTCTCCATAGTCCTCACAGAAGGGAAAAAACGCCAGATCCGGCGAATGTGCCAGGCGCTGGGGCAAAGGGTTGTTGACTTGAAGCGTGTCAGGGTCATGAACATTGAACTTGGCGATTTGCCGGTCGGGAGGCATAGGAATTTGGCCGGAGAGGAACTTGAGGCATTTCTGAAAGACTTGATTTAAAAATGATAAGCATATATAATTTAGGCAGAAAACATACTAATT